>NZ_JAVDUS010000026.1:0-132504 GCF_031456485.1 Bacillus sp. 3255 | reverse complement strand
CCAGGATCAAACTCTCCATAATAGTTGAACGATTGCTCGTCCTTATTGAAAGCTGAATAGCTCAATTGACTTGCTAGCGAGATTGTTAATCTCATGTTTGAACGATTGCTCGTTCATGTTTACTCACTCGTTGTTCAGTTTTCAAAGATCAATGTCTTTCGTACACTGCCGCGTTTCCGAAGCAGCGAGAAGTAATATACCACACTAACTTTTAAAATGCAACTTTATTTTATCAAGTTACTTTTTTATATCTCGCAACTTCATTTTATCAAGTTACTATTTCCTGTCTTGCGACCGGATTGATAATATACCATGTATATCTCTTGTTTTGCAAATGTTTTATTTTCCCAATCCCCAATCTAATTTGGTTCGTTATCATCTCGCGGCAGCCATCTCCTCATATAGCTTCAATCATTCAACATATAGAACATCCATCTCTTCTAATTGTTGACTGTTATAACCACTTAAATGATCTGATGACACCCACTCATAATGGGTTAAACCAATTCTTTGAGCTATTAGATAAGCAGGTGGGTTTTCATAGCTTAGTTTACTATCTTTAAAGTCGAAGATTTGTTCTAGATCGCCAATGGGATTTCCCTGGGCTAAAATCAAATTCTCCAAATACGGGAGATTAAACAAATCCTTTTCGATGACCAGACTTTCTCCTGCCCAGTCCGCTTTATAATCAAATACAAGCTCATCTTTCTCATAAATCTTTAATGACCACATATGGTCCTCAAGGTAAACGTAATGAATGAATAGACTCGGATTACTTTCACTTAAAACATCATTTGCGTTTCTTCCTCTATAATCAATTACAAAGGAAACCCATCCATTTTGTTCACCAAAGACATACCCGCTCATTTCTGAGTCTCGTAAAAGAGTCACTGCCTTCGTCTGATCCAAAGTCTTGAGATGATAACTTTCACTAAATTCACTCATCTAACGTTTAGCCTCCAATTGTAGTTCTCCGATCTGTCAACAATAGAACCCGCATCCGAGGCATTCCCGCTCCCCAGCCGCCGCTATTCCGTATAAAAAACTTCGTTTGATGCGAGCGAAGTTTTCTATTATCGAGCATCTTAAGTAGAATCGTCCCTCTCCGGTCCGCCGCCCAAGCGAGCTTCGCGGACAAGGCGCGCGGCTTCGCTGCGATTCTGGACCTGCAGCTTGCCCAGAATGTTCGTCACATAGTTGGCCACTGTCTTGCCGCTAAGGTCCAGCTTGTCGGCAATGCTGCCGTTGCTCGCCCCGTCGGCGATCAAATACAGCACTTCCCGCTCGCGCACCGTCAGTTCGGGGAATACCTCTTCATTCGCTGCAGGGCGCGCCATCGCGAAATAGTCAATCATGCGTGCGGCAATGTTCGGGCTGAAGATCGCCCCTCCACCGGCGACGGCACGAATGGCCCGCATCAAATCGTCCTTCTCCGCGTCCTTAAGGACATAGCCGCGAGCCCCGGCCCGCATCGCAGTGAACACGGATGCGTCGTCCTGAAACATCGTCAGGATCAGCACGCTGACGTTCGGGTGCTTGGCGACAATATGGCGCGTCGCTTCAATGCCGCTCACACCCGGCATGCGGATATCCATCAGGACGACGTCCGGTTGCAATTCGCCGGCCAGGCGAACGGCCTCATCCCCGCTCGCCGCCTCACCGATGACTTCCATATCCGTCATACCGGCAAATAAAGTGCCGACACCGCGCCGAAACAACGGATGGTCGTCGGCAACAAGAATACGCAGCTTATGCTTCTTCATGAGGCGACCCCCTCGTTCGTCGGTTTCACCTGAATCGCCGGTTCCTCTTCCTTGAGTGGCAGCCACGCCGATACGATTGTACCGCCTTGGGCCGGCCGTTCAATACGACAGTCTCCGCCCAGCTCGGCTGCCCTCTCACGCATCGTGACCTGGCCGAGCCCGCCCCCGCCTATCCGCAATTGCGGAGGCCGCTCCGCCGAGGCGGCGCCGACGCCATTGTCGCTGATCGTAAGCTCCATCTTCCCGTCCACCGTCCGCAGCGTGACTGCGCAGCGGGTTGCGGATGCATGCTTCGCGACGTTGACAAGAGCCTCCGTCGCAATGCGGTACGCCGCCACCTCGACGGCGGCGGGCAGCGGTGGGAGAGCTTCAGGCGCATCAAGCTCGATGCGCAGCTGCGGCGCTCCCACCGCCGACCCGCTCAGATCGGCGATGCGCTCGCGAATCGCGCCGATCAAGCCAAGCTCATCGAGCGCAGGCGGCCGCAGATCGTACACGAGCGTGCGGATGTCTGCAATCGTGCGTCGAATGTGCCCGCGCAGTTCGGCGATCATCGACTTAGCGTCGTTGGGTTCCGTATCGACGCGCATCTCGGCCGCCGCAGACGTATACAGAAGCGCGGCGAGCCGCGGCGCGAGGTCATCGTGCAGGTTGTGGCGCAGCCGCCGGCGCTCATCCTCTCGCGCTAGCACAAGCCGTTCGCGCGATTCCTGCAGATCCGCCGCAAGCTGCTGTACGGCGTACGTCGCCTGTACGCCGTGCACGATTGCACCGGCGTGGCGGCTAAGCAGCTCGAGGAACCGCCGGTCTGCTTCGGCTAAGCCGTCACGGTCGGGGTCCGCACCGGTTCGGGGCAGCGCGGGCAGATGCAGCTCGCCGACCTGTTCTCCTCGGTGCACGAGCGGCACACGCCGCACATCCTCCGGCACCTCCCCGTCTTCCGCAACCGGCCGGCCGTTGCCGTTCTCTTGAAAGAATCCGGCATTGGAGGTACCGACTCCAACCGAAATGCCTGTATAAGATAACCGCAGCGCTTCACGGACCGACCGGGCGACGGCGAATAGCGCTTCCTCCGGCTTAAGCGGCTTGGCGAGCCGCTCCCCAAGATCGGCTAACGTTGCCACGGGATCTCCTCGTTCGCCGTACATCCACCTGTCGACCGCCCGCTGCAATCGTACTCTGAGCGGATGAAACAGCACCGCCACGAGTCCCGTCGCTGCGAACGAGACGAACCATGACCCCGACGTCTGAAACAGCAGGCTTAAATAGCCAACCGTTCCGCCGTATAAGGCGATGATGCATAAGGTCAGCAAACCGTATACAACCGTCCGGTTGACAAGCGGATCGATGTTCCACAACCGATACCGCAGCAGCGCAACGAGCAGCGTCACCGGAATCACACACATCGACATCTGTACCCCTATTTCCAATACATACATCAAGTAGGGGCTTTCTACCCACGCCTGTTGGTTCAATAAATAAACGGCCGACCATCCGGCGAGACCGCCTAAGGCGATGACGAAGCCGTAAACCGCCCACTTCGTTTGGAGCCGTTCCGTCGGACTCAACTTGAGACGATACCGGTAGACGACTAGCACAATCAGCGAACAGATCCATCCGACGAACCAAGCATGAAATAATGGCGTAAACTGCTGCAAATCAGCCCATGTGCCGGGAGCGAGCATTCCCGGAATGCGAAGTGCCATGATGGCGCCCAGCAGCCAACCGGTCCAGGGAGGAGAAAATTTACCGTTCGGGAATGTCCCGCAAAACAGCATGAAGCCGACCATCCCGAGAGCGCCGATCATCTGGACGGCCAATCTCCATACTGGACCCGCTTCTTTCAATACGTCCATAACCGGAATGAACGTAGCGCCGCAAATGATAAGCGTCAAAGTGCCCAGCAGCCCGACCGCATCGCCCCGTTTATACGCAAACAACACAGCACCTGCGGCAAAGAACAGCAGCGAAAACAATACATAAAGCCAAGTATACGCAGATGCATACGCCGTTGGCGTCAAGCCATGGGCGTCAAGCCACTCCATTCCGGGGGGCGGATTATAGAAAAAACGGCATTCGCTGACAGCGCAGCGATCGCGCATTTCCCGAAAAAAAAGCGGCACTGCATATGCATAGAGTGCCGCGCAGAGCGCCGAAATGAAAGCCACAACCCAACGGGCGGTTCGGATGAAAAGCAAAAGCGACAGCCTCCACGGACCAGATTAAATTCACTTTCAATTATAGCAGCAGCTTTATTTTTTAGTAAATGCTTTCACCCTCATCCGGAGAAAATACCCGGCCGAATTTCCCGGATTCGGGAATCGCCTCCTCTGCCGTTGGGATACCTCGGGAAGGTATGATGAAGCTATCAATTGAAGGAGGTATTTGCCAAATGAACGTATCAATCAGTCCGACATATTTCCGCCTGTCCGGCATCGCCATCGTGATCGGGGGGCTGATGGGAGCGGCCGGCCAGCTCATCCATGCCGAAGACACACCGGCCTCGGTCGCCGATATCCCTAGCTTCGTTTCTTTCGCTGTCAATACACACGTGCTGCTCGCTTGGGCGTCCACCTTGCTGCTCCTCGGTCTGCCGGCGGTCTACCTGCGGCAAGCTGCAATGCTGCGTTGGTGGGGATGGCTTGGTTTCCCGCTGCTTTTTATCGCGCTCATGTTCGAGATTTTCCACGGCCCCGTCCAAATTTTGGCGTACCCGATTATTTTCCATGACGTGACGACATCTGAACAGCTCCAAGCCGTTTCTGATCAAATCAACAACCTGGCCATCGACCAATATCCGCTGCAACTTGCCGTACTCATTCCCATCGTTCCGTTCCTGTTTCTCGGTCTCATTCTTACTGCTGCCGGGATTTTACAGACGCGCATGCTGACGAAAGGGCCTGGTATTTTCCTATGCGTCGTAATCGGGATCACCGTGCTCAGCCAATTCATTCATATTCATTTGCTTGAAGTTTCCTTTTCGTATATTCACCTCGCTTTCGTTTATATCGGCGCTGCGCTTGCATTCGGCCGCAGCGAAGCAAGCTCCTCCGCCGGGCACAGCCACATTGCCTGAACGAAGTCGACCTTCCCGAATTTCCCGATAAACTTCCCGGTTTCTTAGGTAGGGATGACTCTCGTGGCAAGGAATTCCTGTTTGTTATGATCATTTCAGGGGACGAATCAACAGATGTTCAATCGAATGCAGCACTTCATAGACGATTTATAACCAATTCAAAGGAGAGATCAATCATGTCTTTTTCAAGCAAAAACGTAATCCGGAAATCCGTTATCGGACTTCTGCTCGCCGGCTGCTTGCCGTTCGGCAGCTACGCCGCCGCGTTCGGCGAAACCTCGCCTGCCGGCGTCCAGATCAAGGAATTCAGTCTGCTCGATACGGCGTCCGACGTTGTCGGCGCGGCGGACTTCACACCGGAGGGTAACAAGGACGGCCACTTCAAGCTGCTTCTGAACCTGGCGCAAAAGACGGTCATCAATGCGGTCGTCCTGCGTTCCACCGACGATTACGGCAAAGATAATCAGCAAGGAGTCTGGAGGACGAACCGCGCCACCACCGGTTGGCTGCTCGGCATCGTGCAGGACAAAGTCGTAACGACAGCAAGCGGCACGACTCATGAAAGTGAAATCGTCAACCCAGGCTTTCGCAAAGATGTGAAAGAACCGGTCGGCGAGTTCGAAGGTCAGCTTACGCTTGACTTGTATGCCAGCAACAACGGCACGATCAAAGAAACGCAGTATTATGTGCTGGAGATCGAGACGCCGCAGGGTACGGTCGTATCCAAACCAATCAAATACATGAAACCGATGAAATCGGATGGATCTGCTCCAACATCATCACCGGCTCCAAGTCCGACACCTGTGCCTGTGCCTGTACCTTCGCCGAATCCGACGCCTTCACCGACCCCGGCTCCGGTTCCGGCTCCCGTCCCTGCTCCGGAGGATGGCTCGAAGGATATTGCGATCCATGTGTTTTTCAAAGGAACCGAGCTGCATTTTGAGAACGCGCAGCCTATCGTCAAAGACGGCCGCACCCTAGTTCCGTTCCGCAAACTGTTTGAAACCCTCGGTTTTACTGTGCAATGGGTGGAACATGGAGACGTTCGGAAAGCGATCGGTACGAAGAACGGTCTCTCCATTGAATTGACGATCGATAGCAAGAATGCGAGCGTCAACGGCAGCAACGTCGCCCTTGACGTCCCTGCTCAGATCATTGACGGAAGTACTATGGTGCCTTTGCGCTTCGTGTCAGAGAACAGCGGCTATCAAGTCGACTTCTCCAGCAGCGGCAATGTTTGGAATATTAAGATCGATGGCGCCGGAGATATCCCGGATCCCGGAACGAGTCCGGCACCGACTCCTATGCCGACTCCTGCGCCAACACCGGTTCCTACGCCGGAACCAGCACCAACGCCCACACCTGTACCCGTACCGTCCGCAGGGGATGTTGAACCGTACGTCGTGAAGGGCTACTTGCTTAACGGGCAGGGTAACCCGATACCGGATGTTATCATAAATGCAGATAACTTATTGCTGTACGACAGCAATATGCAAGCCATAACCGACGAGAACGGATTCTACCGGCTTGACTTGGCTCACGTTCCCGCAACTTGGCGCATGAGTACGAGATTCTCCCTCGAATACCATGGCAAACAGCTCGATTTATGGTTAGCAGCCGACGGCGATAAACCGTTCGCCGGAAGCACAGGGGCCATCCGCAATTTCACCTTAACGAATCTAATAGGAAAGTTTGAAATCCATCCCGATTTCTGGTCGTTTCCCGACAACTTGCCGCAATTCGATTCGGCCGACCTGGAAGTTACGCTTACGCCTGTCGGACCGTTGTTTGACGGAAGCGCCGGCCAAACGATAACGAGACACGCTGCAGCACTCGAAACAGGCGGGCACGGACTGGATCAAATCCCGCTCGGCCGCTACAAAATGTCGGCCAGATGGATGCCGGAAGGTCACGAGCCCATGCCAATGCTGGTAAAAGTCACAGGTACCAACCAATTTGCTCCATCTGTCGAGTTTGATTTTAATAATGTTCAGGGTGGAGGCTCCACCATCTTCGTCAACGCAATTGACGTCAAGCTTGCAAGTTCGACTAATAACTAACTCCAGAAGCCTCCGCTTTCACGGCAATCGTGAAGGCGGAGGCTTCTCTCTTTATTTAAAGCCATGAAAACGGCTTAACGGAAACCCTCGTACGTTCCGAGCGTTCCATTTCTTCTGCAATGATGCGAATGCCCTCTTCAATGTCACGTTCATCTGTCCGTATGATGCTCATGCGTAACAGGTTCATTTTCGGGAAAGTTGTAAGGAACTGCGGATCGGCCGCTAGAACGTCAACACCGCGATGGTTCAACTGTTGAATCAATTCCTCTTTATTAACGTCTGAAAGGCGTAAGGCAGAAAAGAGTCCTCCGCTAGACTCAATAGAATATAAGGAATCTTCGGGCAGCAATCTCCTGGCTATGTCTTTCAATTTATTGATCCGCTGATTATATAAAGATCTCATTTGCTTAGCATGATGGTCATACATGCCGGACTGTATATAAATCTCCAGCACCCCTTGAGAAAGAACGGAAGTACTCAAATCCGCCGTATGTTTGTACAACTGAAGGATTGGGATTAATGAGTTCGGTACCGCCGCAGCAGCAAGTCTTAATCCGGGCAGCATCACTTTAGAAAAACTTCGCAGATAGATGACATGACTGGAGCCATTATAAGCTCGAATGGGATCTGCTTTGGAGTTTGTTTCTAAATCTGCAAGGTAGTCGTCCTCAACAATGTAGACGTCGTAAGCCTGAGCAAGCTCTGCCAGCCTCTGCTTCTCTTCTTGTGTGTAGGAAGTCCCTAAAGGATTATGAAACCTTGGAATGGTATAAAAAAACTTGATTAGATTGCTTTGAAAATGACGCTCTAAAGTTAACCAGTCAATGCCGTCTGGCGTTCTTTCGATGCCAATTACGGTCTGTTGCTGCGCCTTTAAGGAAGCCAGCATCCCCCAATAGGTCGGCTGCTCAACCAAAATGTTCGTCTTCCCGTTCGGAAAAGGCATTCCGGCCAAAAGATGCAGAGCTTGCTGAGCGCCTGAGAATATAAAGACCTGCTGCTCCGAAGAAAAGACTTGCTGCTGGTGGAACAGCTTCACAATTTCTTGACGAAGAGAGAGTAAGCCTTGCGGATCGGGATCAGTGAATATGGAGGCCTCAAATAATTCCATGGCTTTGTTCATACATTGTCGAAAATCCTTTTGCGCTATGGATGAGGGATCCGGTGCCGCCGATGCAAAATCGATCCGCTTTGTTTGTATCAAAGGCAGCAGCGCTTCCTGGGCTACAACAAAGTAACCGCTCTTCGGGCGCGAATAAATCAGATACTCCTTCTCGAGTTCCTGATACACGCTAATTATTGTGTTCATGCTGCAATCAAATTTCCGGCTCTGCATGCGGATAGACGGCAATCTCTGGCCAGGTGCCATAAGACCTTTGACGATGTCGGAGCGGATACTTTGCAGAATCGATTCTTTTTTATAAGTCATATCCTCACCCTTTGATCTGTATCCATACAGATGAACCTTTTCTAGATATACACATGTTTTTGTACCCATTATAATGCAGATTATCATACAAAAGTATATCTGGGGTGACGATAATGAACAAATCGACGAACGGCTGGATCAACGGATTCTTAGGTGTGCTGATCTTCAGTGGTTCTCTGCCGGCAACACGTTTGGCTGTCATGGATTTTGACCCGCTGTTCCTCACGGTATGTCGTGCCGCTATAGCCGGGGTGCTGGCTGGCGTGCTAATCCTCATCTTCGGGCAGCAACAACGCCCATTCCGAAGCGACATTCTTCCGCTGTTGTTCGTAGCACTTGGTGTGGTAGTGGGGTTCCCTCTGCTGACAGCCTTAGCGCTTCAATATGTTACAACCGCGCATGCGATCATTTACGTTGGGCTTCTGCCGCTCTCGACTGCGATTTTTGGTGTACTGCGTGGCGGTGAACGTCCGCAGCCGATTTTTTGGGTGTTATCAGCTCTAGGAAGTTGCCTTGTAGCGGGGTTCGCTTTAACGAACGGGGCTACCTCCTCACCCATAGGGGATGGACTCATGCTGGCTTCAATTCTTGCCTGTGGTTACGGTTATGCGGAAGGAGCACGACTCTCACGGAGGTTAGGCGGTTGGCAAGTTATCTGTTGGGCGCTCCTATTCTCGCTTCCCGTCATGCTATTGCTCTCGTTTTATTACATGCCTCAATCTTGGTCTAATATAAGTGTCGCGGCAGTTCTGAGCCTTGCTTATGTTTCTCTATTCAGTATGCTTATCGGTTTCGTGTTCTGGTATCGGGGTCTTGCTCAGGGAGGCATTGCAGCAGTCGGGCAGTTGCAACTCCTACAACCATTCTTTGGTTTGTTACTCTCAGCCGTCGTTCTGCATGAGTCCGTCGGTTGGCCGATTTTCATTGTCAACATTGGGGTCGTATTGTGCGTGGCGTTTGCCAAACGTTTTTCATCGAAATAGTTTCCCTTTTAGACCTCAAACAACTGGTTAAGCATCTTTTCCTTATTATTTACAAATTCTTTCATGATCACGTAATGCTCTGTTTCCTCCAAAGAAAGGCTTTCTATACCATCCGGCTTCAGATTGTATAGAATCGAATCCGGATATGCCATAAGAATCGGGGAATGCGTTGAAATAATAAACTGGGAATTTTGTTGAACTAATTCATGTATGCGAGTAAGCATCGCCATTTGGCGCAGAGGAGATAATGCGGCTTCCGGTTCATCCAAGATATATAATCCCCTGCCTCCAAAACGGTGAACAAACGTAGAGAAAAACGACTCGCCGTGTGACTGCTCATGCAAAGACTTCCCGCCATATGCTTCTTTAATCGGAGGTCCAAATGAAAATTGACTATCGAGTTCATCCATATTTGTAGCAACATTATAATAACTTTCGGCTCTAAAAAAGAAACCATCTTTGGGCCGACGAGGACCTTTGATCAAATGGATATATTCATATAGGTTAGAATGTGTAGATCGCGTCGAAAAGGAAAAATTGATGGTACCGCCCTCAGGGTTAAACCCCCACGCTACAGCAATCGACTCCATTAAGGTCGATTTACCCATGCCATTTTCGCCAACGATATAGGTTACTTTGGGGTGGAAATCAAGCTGGTTGAGGTTCTTAATCGCCCCTAGATTGAATGGGTAGGAATTGTAAGATGGGATCCCCTTTCTATTAAGCTGAATTTGCCTTAAGTAGGAGTTAGGAGAATTCATTTGTCAGCACTCCAGTGCAATCATATTTTCTGAGAAGCTTGTTTCTTTTCTCAATCTTACCATATAGCCAATCGCTAATTGTACTACTTAACAATGGCAAAAAAAGACCCGCAGCAGCAGGCCGAGGGTCGTAAAGCAAGCACTTATTTCCACTTAATCAACTGTCCTGATCACGATCACTGTGAACGCTTCCGGCTATTCCGCATGATCCCTGGTAACCGTCGTTCATTTGCATGTCCTCAAGATTCTCACGCATTTCCGCATCCCCGGCTATATCAGCCACCAGCTTTACAGGAGGTTGCCTGAACTCCACACGCCCTTTTCTTTTGTGCTCCGTCAATTCTACTCACCTGCCGTTAATGAAGTTGCAATCCCAAGTAGTTTGTAACCAACCCAAGAATTCTATCCAAAGGTCAGCTGCGTGACTCTTTCACTGCAACAATCTTACTTGCATTTATTAAAAATTCTTTAATGAAGTTTAATGATATTCCACTATGAAACCTTCTGATTTCAAATAAGGTCCATTCTTCAACTTTCTTTACTCTCGCCAAATAATTCCTCGTTCCTCTGCGTTGTTCATTAAAAAAAAGAGTATACGCTTTAACTTTCTCTTGAATATCACTTTCCATTAGCTGCTTCATACTTCTTTCATAGAAGTTACATGTCCTGTCCGCCCATGAGATTAGTTCACTTCGGGGGGTTGTTGAACACCTGATTTCATCTTTACCTTGATAATAAAAGGTACTGTCCTCAAGATCATAGTCTGACAAGAACAGAAGATTTAATAAGCTCCAAAAGTACTCAGCCTCAGTTTGAATGTCCCAAACCGAACAATATCGGGGATGCAGTGTCACATGAGTAGAAATAAACCCGGCATAAAGCAAATTTAAATCTTTCATTTTCTTGAAGCATTCAGGAATTAGAGTACCCTCTCCCAGGAAAGCGACAACCTCATCCGTGAGTATGATTTTTTTGATATCCGTGATGATTTCTTTTTTATTATTGATGAATGTATCTGTTGAAGAACTAAAAGTATCTGTTAATAGGATCTCACCTGTGAGATCTGAATGTTCCTCTTTATAGTCCATTAATAAATTGCATACAACTTCCTCAAAAACTAGAAAACCAGCTATGATTTCGTCAAAACTATCCAAGGTATAAGGAGGAGACACGACTTCTATTAATGCATTAGAGTATTCAGGATGTATGTCCCAGCCTTTTTCAAACAAATCCTCCAGTTGCTTTTGTAGATCTTCATGAATACCCGACATAGCATGTATCTTATTAATAATCTGCTGTGAGGCTAACAAGTAACTTATGAAGTCACGTTCTTTATAAACTATTGCATATTCCTTTTCGATTCCAAACTCAAACCGGTCTGGAACGATTTTCATTGTTTGCCCCCCTCATACATATCTTTTATCACTTTTGAACGAAACTTGATCAGCTGAAATAATAAAGTTAACTAAACCCATCTTGTTGTTTTGTAATAGGACATGAAACTCATATCGGTTATTGACTTTATATACTTCCTCATACAGCCACCATGAATCTTCCAATGACCCTTCTTGCTTTATTATATTAAAATTTTTGAAAGTGACTTGATTGATATTGGTAAAACCACCTGAGTTATCAAGGCGTATTACGAAGGACATATCTTCCTGTACGGTGTTTGTAATCGTACAATCATGGAATCGGAATTTGTTAATAATTTCTTTATCCATTGTATTGGAGACTTCCCGCATATATCTTCTATAATCTTCAATTGTCGCCTTTACCGACCTTTCGTTATCCTCACAATATGTAGTTACCGCATTTATTACTGCTCGGGTTGCTTTATTTAAAGTAAAAACCCTTATATCAGCGATTTGTTTCAATATTGCTGCTGGTAAATTCCTTTGTAAATGCTCTTGATTATAGTTGAAACTTTCATGAAATTGTTCGATACTCTTAGCTCTATTAAAGGGCTCATATCCATGATTATTATTTATAAATGCTGCTTCGTCGTTTTCTATTATAGAAGAAATTTCTTCTTGTAAATGAAGCCAACTATTTAACTCTGTGTTATAAAGTTGTTGAAAATACGGTTCTGAAAATGTTTCAGCGTGCTTTTCTTCCTCTAAGCCTAGATGGAAACTTGTTTTTTGACACAACTCATACCATTCTTTCGTAAAATATTTCATTGTATGTCGCCTCTCCGTTATTCAATTGTAACAAGATGATTCCGCATTCTTCCTCTCGCTGATTCTTTGTAATAATAATGGTGTGCTCATGCTGCGCCACAAAGCTATATGCAGGGCTTTCCCAATCCCGTGGCTGCGCAGATTCTTAATCCAAAGACTGCAACAGCCCACGAATAAGGCCGCGCAGCGAAGACACGGTTCCAACATCTATAACATCCCCATCAGAACCTAGCTTCTTACTGGCAAATGGAACGGCAAGCGTTGCTTCCTCCGGAATCATCGCGCTCATCATCTTAAGAGTCAGTATCAAAGATGCCAGCGCCGTAGCGCCACCCTCCGGATGCGGTGATGCACTGATAACCGCGGTCGGCTTATTCATGAACTCGCCAGAGGATACAATCCAATCCAGTGCGTTCTTGAGCGAGCCTGGCACTCCACGCGCATATTCCGGCGTACAGATGACGATTGCATCGGCTGATCGCAGCTGTTCCCGCCATTCGGCCACCGCCTTATGCGGTCCGGATTCTTCAACGTCGGAGTCAGGGTTGAAATGTGGCAAGTTCCCCAGCTCATCGTAAACACGATAAACTACACCTGGGGGCATCATTTTCTCCACAGCTGAAAGCAGGCGAGAATTGGTAGATTCCTTGCGAAGACTTCCGGATATACCTAACACGACAAGCTGTTGTTTTGTCATTCCGTTCACCGACTTTTCTTTTGATATCGCAAGTATAAACCATATCGCCAATGTTATAGTCAACAAGAACATCCTAGATGCATACCGCGGTATTGCTTCCTAACCGTTTGTTGCTTTTACAACAATCTGTCCAAGCGAAACACACCTCCCAGAATACATTGTTAGTGGAGGTGTATGTAGCGATGGCCAAATACTTGCATACCGGATCGTTTAACTATCCAACTGCTGGTATCAAAACGTTAGTTGTGGTCCCGGTAGGAGTTGACGCAACTCTCGCAATTGCAAATAATTCCAATCAGCCCTTTACTATCTTGTTGAGTGGAGCTGTTACCGTTGCTGTAAAACCGTATGGGATTGCACGAATTGGATTTGGCAGTGGTGGGTTTACGACAACTGTTGCAATAAGGACGAAAGGACCCAGCAACGGGGCGTTTATTGTTCAACAAACCGCGTCCACATTGAATAGAAAAAAATGATCTAAACAGTTTTATCAGTCAATTTCAATATTCGCCGGCACAAGGCCAGTTAAACTGAACCATCGAGAACTGATGGTCTTTAAGGGTTATACAGCCTCAATCTTAGGCCATGCCAGTTCGATGCCGTTCGCCGTCAGTAAAGCTTGAAGTTCTTTGAGCTTTGCTGCGTCAGCGCGAACCTCACTAGGGGTCATGCCTTGGTTCAAACAAAAAGCAGCTGTATAGCCTGCTGACTCCCCGATATTCCATTCAACGGGATGAAGCCTGTAGCAGCCGTTGGTAATATGGGTTGTTCCTATATTTTTGCAGGCAGCCAGCAAATTCGTAACCTGCTTGGGAATCAGACTCCCTAATGGAATTTGAAAAGGTAACGAAGAAATATCGAGGAAATTCCGTCCCTTCATACTCGGATGCAAATCAATACGGTAACATCCGATGCCTACGCTGTCCGGGAACTCTACTGCCCCTTGATCGCCTCGTATGGCTGTGCTTACATGCTGTTCCAAAACGGTGAACTCCGCTTTGATCCTACGCGATTCCCGAATATACGGCGCCTGGGCCATGCCATCAGCGGTCCCGACGACGTCCGGACGCAGCCGAAGCCCCGGATAGCCCACTCCCCCGTCAGGCCGAGGAGCTTCCGTCTGCAGCCAGTATAACAAAGATAAGCTTAGCTGTTTCGCTTGATGCCGATGCTTTTCGGCCAACTGCTCAGGTACATCGTACACATTGCCAAGAAAGTAATCGTTCTGCGCCCAATTGACTAACGAAATATCCGACGGGTATGTCCCGGCTGCGAAGTTCGCTCTATCTACAATCCGGCGATAGATAAATAAAGGATATTTATCCGTACCGGGAAAAAGCGTTTCTTCTGTTGGTTCCAGCGTCTTGGGATCGGGCGATACCCAATTCAACTGTGGATTCGGCCAAAACGGGGCTTGAAAAGAGCGCCAGAACTCGTAATCGTCGGGTTTATCAATGACATGATTCTCACCTTCGATGTAATCCATCGCAAAGCAGTAAGTAAAAGCCTGTATATCGTGAGGATCTGGGTCACCCTCCAAGGCATGTGGCTCATTTGTTTCTAACTTCGATTCTGCCCCAACTACATATTCGACTTCCGCAAGTGGCAATACATCCCCGCATTCCGTTGCATCAAGAAAATAAGGTGCGTGAACCGTCAGCTCTTCCCCGTTGTCGCGTTTGACAGTAACTGCTTGGATCACGTTACCCTTTCTATGTGCATTTACAATTTTACAACGTGTATGAATGATAAGTTTCCCGCTGTTAACGAACGGGGCAAGCAGCTGCTGTAATACAGCATGAAAGACGCGTGGTTCGGCGCACAGCCGGCTTACCCCGCCATTTCCCGGATTTAAATAGTATGCCGAACGCCCGTACTCTGATAACGGATAGTGTTGACGGTAGTATTCTCTGACCTCGTCGCGGAACTTGCGATAGCTTCGCGTACAGCCGAATTGCTCAATCCATTTATGCTCATCTGGCGGCACTGCCTGACTCGTCAACTGACCGCCAATCCAGTCGTATTCATCGGTCATATACACATTCTTTCCCATCCTACAGGCGGCTAGAGCTGCAGCGCACCCCCCTACTCCGCCGCCTATAATTGCAACATCTGTGTGTAGATCACTTTTCATATTCACCATTCACGAATTACCTCCTTCATCCACATTAGTTAATTTAAACCTATTAAATAGACGGCAGGTACCTTCTTAAAGTTGCAAAATTAGCTGAACCTCATAAGCTTCTAAGGGTTCCTCGATCGAGGCCATTCAATGGGAGTATGTGCCCATTCATGCATCTAATTCCAAACGTTGGGAATCATACGTTCAATTGATTTCCAGTAATCGTGGGGGGGGTTCAGCATTGGCCTTCTTTTTTACCAAAGATAAAAAACGTAAACTCAACCGGATTCCACAAGGCTCATCCGCTATGTCCAATGAGCCGGACAAGCTCAATCCCTCTCTTTCCATGAATGTGCTGCATTGTCGGTAAGCACCAAAGGCGGACCTGTACGTTTCATCTCCGAGCCGCAGACAGAGGCTGTCGTGCGCGGCCCAAGGCAAGGTTTCTTATACCGAGGGAATCGCCAGCCCTAATGTGCTGGAAGAAGTTCGGGCCCGGCTAGCACAAATCGATGTGGATACGATTCTGGACAGTTGCTGTTTGTCAATCCTATTGGTCCAACCGGACTCCTAGCCATGATAAAATTCCTGATGAGCAAGGGTTTCGTCTTACGTTGATAGATTGGACCGCTAAGAACAAAGGTTAATCCGCAGGAAACGGTATTTCGCATCAAAGCGCTTTGGAATAAGCGCACACCAAAAAACCCCGGCATCCTTCATCCTTGGCTGGGGTTTTTTCGTTTAAGGGCCGATATTATACGCGGAACCTATTGAACAAATGAATTGTTCCGCTCCCAATGCCCGCCTTCATCTGTGCTTCGATAACTCATTATTGCAGCTTGAAGTGCACCCTTTGCAGCTTCCTCTTGCGTTTTATAGCTGTTTTCCATCGCTCCCGCATAAACAGGACCAGCATTATCAGCACCTTTGTAAAAGTGACTGAGTTCATAAAAATAACTGCCCTCACGATTTTGGAGAATATGAATACCAATAGAAATGCCATCAACGCTAGCTTTCAAACTTCGAACAACCTCGTGAACGGATTCAATATCTGCATGAACATTCTCCAGCTCGGATAAATTTAACATGATCTATGCCCCTCCAACTCTCATCAAAAGATATCATGGATAGTTTATCCAGTGTTCTCAAAACGATTCAAATGACTTACATCAAGTAGAAAATGACCTGTTTTTAACAAAACTAAATTGCCAACGCCCATTAACTTAATGATTACAAATGATCGGGTAGACCATGAAGATACATATTTATGCAGTCCGTGCTGCTCCTTAACACGCCAATGGTCTTAGCATTCGGAGACTTATAAATGGTCAAGTAATCAGCTTCGTCATAATCTTCCCGGATCGGGAAAGCAAGTTTTTCCTCATCCAGTGAGAACTCTGCGTGAATGCCAGGTTTATTGCCTCTTGGGTCCAAGCGGATCCACTTTTCCAACTTCTGAACATAAACAGCGTTTAAAGCATGAATACAGTAGCCTGTGTCTGGAGTGTCTCCGAGCGTAAGTCGTTGATAACAGAAGCCAGCGGGTATGCCCGCTCTTCGTAATATCGCACATAAAAGGTTAGCTTTTGCATAGCAAATGCCTTCTTCATGAATCAATGTTTCCGACGCGGAACAAGTAATTCTAGAACTTTGGATATCCCAAGAATGATCAATCTCATCACGGACATATTCATAAGATTTTTTAATAAAATCCACTTGATCTTGTGATGAGGCTTCCAATTTGGAAGTCAATTCGGCAATCAATTGGTGATCATAATCAACCTCTTCTGTCACGATCAAGTAATCGTTAATGACTAGCGATTCACAGATCAGATTCATTATAACAACTCCTAAACGATTATTTGCCATATAGTCTATCTGAATAATTATGCATAATAAAGATAATATATTCAATAATTTCATTGCCCGTTACCTTAACAAAACTAGGGAACAGCTGCACCATTGCGAGTTGCTCCATCATTCTTCTGAGTGTACAGGGCATAATTATTTTTTCGACACATGAGACAACTATATCTAATATCCTAAATTAGCCCATTTATTTAAAGGAGAGTTCTGATGGAAAGGAAATTAATTTATGATTACATTGTTGTGGGTACAGGACCCGCAGGAGCGGTAATTGCGAAAACCCTATCCGACGATAAAAGAACATCCGTCCTTGTTTTAGAAGCAGGCGGTAACAACGATAAAGACAAACCGATTAGCGACTCGACGATGGCTTCCGAGCTGGAAGAACAATTCTTTCCTCAGTATTTTTGGCAAGGAGAAGGTGTCCCGCAAGCCGGGCTGGATGATCGGACGTTCGAATGGACAACAGGACGTCTCTTAGGAGGCGGTTCATCGATTAATGGAGAACAGTACGTGCGCCCAACAGGCAAGGTATTTAGGGAATGGGCAAGGCTGCTCGGACCTCTCTGGTCTCCTAATCGGGCGGTTCTGCGATTCAAAAGACTTGAGAAATATAACGGGAAAACAAATAATGCCTCTGCACGCGGTTATCGTGGGCGCATTGATATTCGCCAGGCTCCTCTAAATCCGACATCGATGGCAAATAAATTAGTTGCTGCAATCGAACGAGCTTCCGGCTTCCCTGAAATTTTGGATTATAATAACCCGAAAACCACAATTGGCCCCTTTACGCGATGGCAATTATATCAGAAACCGAATGGCAGGAGGGAAAGCTCCTCCACTGCATTTTTGTCCTCGGATGTCGTAGCGTTGAATGGCCGGGGAGTAAATGGCCGTAAATTAAGATTATTTTCTGATTCGACCGCTTTAAGGGTCATATTTTCTAATAAGCGCGCCCGCGGAGTGGAATTTCTAAAAAGTGGGAAGCGTTTAATCGCATACGCAAGGAAAAAGGTCATTATCGCGGCAGGGATTAACAGCGCTCAGCTCTTACTGCTATCCGGGATAGGATCTGCAAAAATACTTAAAGAAGCTGGTATTCGCTGCATCTTTAATAACCCCAATGTGGGGAAAAGCTTAAGAAACCATACACTTAACTTTGCTGTATTTCAATCGAATCCGAGCGACAGACCTTTACCTTCGAATGATCCCAACGCCCTTTATACCGGCGGGGCTTTCCTGCCTGACCCTCTAGGAATAGATAGAAAGCGTCGAGCGGTTCAAATTCTGGGTATAGGCTCTGAAGACGATACGTTAACATTAGGTTTGATCTACTTGCGTCCGAAGAGTCGCGGTACCATCCGCATCCAAAACAAAGATCCTCTTAAACTTGTGCTCGCAGATGAAGGATTTCTAGATAATCCGAATGATTTGGAAGCCGTAAAAAACATTTATAAGATCTATGTAAAGAATATAGCCGCTGAGCTAATGGCCATTGATCCATTATATCGGCTCATTTCACCTACTGTTGAAACAATTGATAACGATGCCGAACTGGAACAATTTATTAAAGACAACTTTGATCATAATCATCACCAACAAAGCTCGCTTCGAATGGCCCCCTTACAAAATGGAGGGGTTGTTGATCGGCGTGGAAATGTTCACGGTGTAAAAGATTTAATTGTTGCGGATGCTTCAATCATCCCTTTTACAGTGGATGGAAACACTTCAGCGGCAGCCTATCTAATCGGATATACCATCGCTAAACAAGTCATATGGATAGATAAAAGGAAACAGCGGAGGAAGATTCGAGAGAAATTTGAAAATAGCGAAGAATAACTGAAAACATTTAAGTTCAGTTTTCATAAAGGCACTCTATACTCAGAGTGCTTTTTTTCGTGTTTTTTCTGTTCCATGGAATTCGCACATTTTTGAATCCATAGGGATTAGTCCAATTCGCTATTCTCCATTAAGAATACGCTATGCTGAACATGACTAAAGGAGGATTTATATGGCACAATCAGTGAAATTAAGTCCGCAATTCAGAAGACTTTGTATGCAGTTTGGCAGAATCTTAGGAGGAGAATCGGAAATTGAAGCAGGTCCTGTTTGTTTTGTGACGCGAATGACGAATTTAAAAGAAACGATCTTAGGAAGAAGAACGCGCTCCCCGCTAGTTCAAATGCAAATGTTCTCGTTTGAATCGCTGGATAGCTCGGGTCGTGCACTATGCTTGGGTGAGACTGCCGTTCATCAAGATCAGGTTAACCGTTTAATAACGAACCTCCGTAGACGCGGGATAAAAGTAACTGCGATTCATAATCACTGGTTAAAAGAAAATCCTCGATTAATGTATATGCACTGGGAAGCCATCATGAATCCTGTCGTATTTGCGAGAAGAACCAAGGAATCTATTGCATTCTTGGGTTAATTGCCGTTGAGTTTTATTCGTATTTTATTATGAAGGGATGATTACGTATGGCGAAACAAGTGCAAGTAAGTCCTGCCTTTAGAAGACTATGTGATCGGTTTTCAACCATTTTAGGTGCAACGGAGCATGAAATTACAAAAGGTCCCGTTTGTTTTGTTACTAGAAATCGGAGAGTAAACGCTGCCATTTTAGGAAGACGTACTACATCTCCTTTAGTCCGCTATCAACTGTTCTCTTTTGAATCATTGGACAAATCGGGTCGCGCACTCTGTTTGGGGGAAACGGCTCTCTTCCAAAACCAAGTCAATCGTTTGTTGACCAATCTTCGCAATAACGGGATTACAGTAACTGCAGTCCATAATCACTGGCTGTTCGAGAACCCGCGCCTTATGTATATTCACTGGGAGTCGATTGATAATCCTATTGAATTTGCAAAGAAAGTAAAACGTTCTATCGCTTTTCTGGGTTAGTTAATATCCCTTATTTATATAAGTTTTAATATTTTCTAATTCACATTTTTGTTGGGCTCTTACAACAATTAATCCTGTTATTGGGGAACCTTAATTTATCGGGGTTCCCCATTCTTATTGTTCTGCATTATCTGCTTTAGATGAAGAATCATTATCACGATCCGCACGTATAGCGTGAAAGCAATCGCCACCGCGTTTACAAATACGTCCTTTTCGACTTAAAAACCTCCTGCACTTTCTTTAACTCTTAGGCGTAATCCGCATATGATGAAGAAAATCCTTAATAAGGGAGGTGTTTTTTTGTATTATCGTACTTATGACGCACCGAATGCCGCTATATATGCTCCCTACGATTTAATGTGGTGGAATTATCGCCCAAATGGCATGCAGCCGCCATATCAAGCCCTGCAGAAATCGCTGCACGCTATTCAAGAAGCTGTAGCTAACGAGAGCAACACTGAAAAGTTCTACCAGAAGCTGCTTGAGCTTTCCCCATCCGAGGAAGACCGCGGTGTAATTACTTCTATACATGAAAATGAACGAGCACATTTGCAAACGTTACGGGAGATTTATTTTGCATTTACAGGAAGCCAAGTTCCGGCATCTCCACCTACAACGGTGTATAAAGAACCGGCATCATATAAAGAAGGATTAAAGACGGCTATATTCAATAAATGGAAAACTAACCTGATTGCCGGAGAGCTGTTAGCTGCTATGCCTACTGGATATTATCAGAACTTGCTGGCAAAAATCGCAGTAGACAACGTGACGATTGTATCGAAATTTAATTATTTGCTAGCAAACCTGCGTTAAACGAATACAAAAGCTCACGAGGCAAATACTTGGTTACGAATACTTAGATCCTTAAGACAACCGATCCATACGACGGCTGTCTTATTTTATTTGATGAATGATTGGGGACGGTTTATAGCGTAGACGGCTCGGTTTGTTGAGACAGGCAATTTTTTTACCAAAAAAAGCAAACCAGAATCCTTAAGTTTCTACATTGTAATTTTTTTCCCAGAGCTACATAATAGGACTCCTCGAGCAGGGAAATGCTACGCGGGCAGGAGCAAAAAGACTTTTGAGATTTCTCGCATCTCGGGCTCAAATTTATCATACAGGTGCTTGTTCGAGTTGTTGCGAAAAGAGGCAAAATTCAATAAAAGTTGTTATAGAAACTACTGTAGAACCCCGTGTTTAGACAATTTATCTTGCCGAATAATGCTGTACATCTTTAATGCGTTTATTACGAGGTGACCCAATGTACTATTGCATCAAGTGTAAAGAAGTCCACTTGCGTTCTGAATCAGAGCAAATCCTCATTTTTATTTCAGGGTTCCATTACTTTAATTCAACCATTTATAATGCAGGAGTTTGTAATGCTGAGAAAAAGTGGGAATGTGATGTTCTTACAAAGGAATTAACGGCAGATTAAGTTTAAATTGAAACGTTAAAATTAAAGAAGAGGCTGTCTGAGAAGTCTGTATGACTTCATACGGATTACCGATATAGCCGGCCTAGAGGGGAATGTATATATTTTTTCATATACATTTACCGATGTAGCCGGCATGCAGCCGGATTCGAGACGAAGAGGGTGTCCCAAAAGCCATGAATATGACCTGGGAACACCCTCTTCTTCTTGCCGCCCCAATGGCAGATTTGCCAGGGACAGCCCTTATCGGGGAAATTTATGGATTAATCAGTTTTGCAGCTTGCAGCATGCGGCGTACAAGAGCAGCCGTTTCGGCACGAGTCAGATTAGCGTCAATCAACTTCCAGCTTTTCTCCTCGTCCGTTCATAAGGTTAAGGCTGATCGCAGCGGCGACGTTCGTCGTGCCCAGGGTATTCCCTCCTTATACATATGTGTAATTTTTATTGATAATCAGTACATTCACGCGCCACTGGGAGCTTGCGTTGGTGCTGAATCTCAGCTTCACGTATCCATCCTTCCTCTGTATGACAGGCAGCATGTCTGTTGCAAATTCGCCGGCCTTGAGAACACGCTCAGGCTTCCACGCACATTGGCCGACGATCTCGACCTCTGTGTAAGAGGGCGCAGCTTGATCTCCCGTTACGAAGACCAGATCATACCTCCCCCTGGGCAGCTCCACCAGCAGCGTCGCCTCGCATTTGCCTCCGATAAAATCCCTGCGCAGCTCATCCGGCTCGCCGCGATCCTCGGCAATGAGGGCTTCCGCGGTCTCCCAGCCGATGCCTGAATACGGATGGAAGACAGACTCCTTGGATATTTGGCGGAACGTTTGGCCTAGAACACCTTCCTTATGAATCTGCCTAGGCAGTGCTTGGGTATAATCTTTGTCCAGCACATGCGAGCCCACGCCGAAGTCTAACCGGTAAGCGGCCAGCCTTGATTCACGGGAATTGCCGGCATAGTAGTCGAACGTGAAATGGTCGAGCAGCCTATAATGCTGCGTGTCTTTATCTTTGCCAAGGAACACGCGCCTCTGGGTATGGGCTGTGTGAACAAGCGGAGTTGTCCGCTGCTCGGGCACATGATCGGGGCTGGGTGCAAACGGCTCCATCGTTATAGGTTTCGAATGAGGATACAGCGCGTACTCGCCGTTTTTCTCCGTCTCGAATGAAATCCGTCCATTCTCCTCCCCATATTGAATAGGACTCCAGGCATTCTCGCTTTTCCTGACAACCGCCACCCTGTCATTGCACGGGAACGGGTTGCGAACCACCGCCCGATGACCTGCCTTGCTGCGCACATAAACCCACGCCGTGCGGCCGTCCTTGAGCTCCGCGCTTACCTCGAATGCGCCTGCGGCCAGCAAGCCGCGGAAGGAGCATTGGCTCCACTTCTCATAGCGTCCGCCCAGCTTCTCTGCCTCATGGGCGTACAATCCTACCCAACGCTCGGGTTCAGCCTCCCCGGAGGGCAGCGCCGGAAACACGTCGATCACCCCATCGTAGCTTTGCAGCAGCATTTCGTTCACGGCAGCGACCATCTCCCCGGAAGCCTCCATCATATGCGGATGGTATAACGGTTCATTCGTGATATTGCAATAGTTCATCCAGCGCTCCGTCTCTTCCGCAAACAAGCCGTTGCACCTGAGCGACAGGTCAATTCCTTGCTCATACAGCAGCCTTAGCGCCGTGCTGCCCTTCCCTAATCTGGATGCGGCGCAGGAAAGCCAACCGAACTGAAACATGCCGAATTCCGTCCGGTTCGCTGCATAGCGAAGTGTATTCTCAGCTCTCTTCCTCAACGTGGGGTCGCTATTTTTACCTATTTCTCCAATCGGGTAAATCGGCATAAGAAGTGAAGGATGGCGCAGATGCAGGTCAGCAGGCGCCCATTCGGAATCTGCCAGCACATCGCCGTACAGCTTGGAGTCCGCTGTTGGATACAAAGCCAGGTTATCCGCAATATGACTCCATTTAAGCCGGTCAGCTTCCGCTTCGCCCAGCAATTGATTCGATTCTATAGCAATCTGCATCAAATATTTAACGGCGGCCAAGGAGCAAGTCGAGTTACGGGTCAATGGCCCTTGTTCCGGCGAGATATCAGGGAAGATATGATACCGTCCCGTCTCAGCGTCAATCTGCAAGAAGCCTTCGAAAAATACGGCCAGCTGCTTAAACAGCGGATACGCCTTTTCCTTTAAGAATGCCATGTCCATACTATACCGGTAATAATCCCAAAGGAATTGCGCACACCATGGCCAGATGCTGACATACAGCGCATGCGGGTAATCCCCTGCAACGCCATCCAGACCATAGAATTGCTTCGCCATTTGCTCGGCAAGCTGAACATGAGAGAGCAATCCCTCGTTAAACGCTTCGGCCACTTCAAGGTGGTTCGCCGTATAGAGCGGCCAAAATGCGGCTTGAATGTTCACATCCCAATACCACATACTGCCCCATTTGGTTGGCTGCTTAATGTCCCATAAGCCGTTCAATCCGCACGCTTGCCCGCGCATTCTGCCGCCTTTTCCGCTGCAGCAGGCGATTGCATACAGGTTGATATACCAGAGATCTTCAACCATTTTATCCGGCAAGTCGATGGAAGAGCGAGACCAGAAGCTCTCCCAATGCGCTTGATGATGGGCTATGAGGTTCTGCACATGCGAGGCGGTAGTATTCAACCTCATCAGAGCGGTGGCGAGCAGTTCCTTCGTTTCCTCTTCCGTTACCACCGTTGTGAGCAAGGTTATCGTTGCTTCCGCATCCCGCAGATCCATGTGAAGACCCTCTTGGGAGCCGGCGATAACGCTGCCTTTGGCTCCGATGATTCTCATCATCACAAGGAAGGAAAACGGACCGTACTGCTCCTTATTTTCACCGTCAGGATAGAAGGACCCCATATAGTAGAATGTTGCATCATCCAATTGATGATACTCCACCTTCATATCCACATATCTTCCCTGGGGAACAGCCATCGCAACTGATGATAATAATGACGGTTTCGTCTGGTTGACTGTGGTAATAACATAATCGCCGTCCTGGGAAATGACCGTGTCTATGCTGAGCTGATCCTGGCCTTGCTTCACTTGTAACTGAACAACAGCCCTTTCAACATCCAGACTAAGGGAATAATGTTCGGGTTCTACAAGCTCCGCCGAAGGCATGAGGTGAATTTCTCCAGTCGGATAATGGGATGCTCCGCCGGAAGGCTTGCCATACTTTCTATACATGCTGTTAGCGGATAACACATCGCCGTACAGAAAGACAGGCTCCTGTTCGGGATTTCGGTACATCGCTGCAGCCAGCTTCTTCAGCTCGTCATAGGTACGTCCGTATTGAAGCGTAAAATCTCGGCCTTCACTATTCCGGTATTTTTTACTGTAGCAATGAAGCTTCTGATAATAAACCTCGTAATGATTGAGCGCTAGGGTTAATTGGTTGTCTTCATAATAGGCCATACCGCCAAAATGCCCGTTGCCAAGCGGTAAAGCCTCATTCCAACTGCTCGGAGCATTCTCGAATGTAACGCCTCTCACTGGAACCTCTCCTTCTGCCTGAAGTCTCTTGGTGAAATGTTTCAAATTTACTCCTTAATAGCCCCAATCAATACGCCTTGGACAAAGTATTTCTGAAGGAACGGGTATAAACAAATGATAGGAAGTGTCGAGACCATAATTGCAGCATACTTGATCGTTTCTCCGATTGCATATTTGTCATCGCCCCCGCCGGCCATCATGGAATCCGTATTGTTGGAGATCAGAATCTCCCGGAGCACAAGCTGAAGAGGATACGCCTCACGGTTCCGCAAATAGACCAGCGCGCTAAAGTAGGAATTCCAGTGCCCTACCGCATACCACAAAATCATGACGGCGATCACCGGCATCGAAAGCGGAATGACGATACGAAATAAAATTGTCCAGTCGTTAGCGCCGTCCATTCTAGCCGATTCCTCCAAGCTGACCGGGATGCCTTGAAACGAAGTCCGCATGATAATCATATTGAAGGTATTGATTGCGCCAGGAATGAGGAGAGCCCACATCGTATTCATCATCCCGAGCGAGTTCACCAGCAAGTAACTCGGAATAAGCCCCCCGTGGAACACCATCGTCACGACAATCACAAACATGATCATATTTTTAAAATAAAGGTTCGGTCTGGACAGCACGTAAGCGCCGATCGACGTCATTAACAGGTTGATGGCTGTACCAAGCACAACGTACAATAGGGTATTTTGGTATCCTTTCACAATCATCGGATTCTCGAAAACGGCTTTGTAGGCGCCAAGATCAAAGCCCGCCGGTTTGAGCATAATTCCCCGATGCTGCAGCAGCGATGTGGCATCGCTAAGCGAAGCGAACGCTACATACAGGAACGGATACAGGGTTACTGCGCAAAGTATGAGCATCAAGAGCGCATTGAAGTAACCGAATGTTCGCTCTCCTCTGGTTGGTTTCATGTGCGAATCTCCTTACCACAGTTTGTTCTCGCTGATCCGCTTGACGAAGCTGTTGGCCGCTACAATGAGCACGAAGCTGATCACCGAGTTGAACAGCCCGACCGCTGCGGTAAAGCTGTAGCTTGCTTCCAACACCCCTTTACGGTAGACATAGGTCGAGATAACGTCCGCCGTTCCGTAGGTAAGCGGATTATAAAGCAAGAGCACCTTCTCACTGCCGACCGTCAGCATATTCCCCATTTGCAGAATAAACAAGATGACGATTGTCGGCATGATGCCCGGAATCGTGATATGCAGCGTTTGCTTCCAGCGGTTTGCGCCATCCATCCTGGCCGCTTCATACAGGGTTGGATCGATCGTGGCCATTGCCGCCAAATAAACGATCGAGCCCCAACCGATTCCCTGCCAAATACCGGACGAAACGAACAGAAAGCGGAACCAGTTCTCATCCTTCAAGAAATCGATCGCTTCGATGCCGAAGATTCCCAAGATTTGATTGATCAGACCGTTTCGGCTCAAGAAATCAATCATCATCCCGGCCACAACCACGATGGAGATGAAGTGCGGCAGGTAGGAGATGGACTGCACCATCCGCTTAAATACGCTTTGACGGATTTCATTCAGCAGTAATGCGAGAACGATAGCCGCCGGGAAGCCGAACAGGAGATCGTATAAGTTAATAAGAATCGTATTCTTGATTAACCGCCAGAAATAGATCCCGTTAAAAAAGCTTTCAAAATGTTTAAATCCGACCCAAGGACTTCCTATAATCCCTTTCGCCGGCGAGAAATCTTTAAAAGCAATTTGTAAGCCGTACATGGGCCCGTAGTGAAATATGAGATAATAAGCAATAACGGGAATAGCCATCGCATAGATGGACCCGTGCCGTTTTACATCCGCACGTATGGTTTGCAGAACGGTTGGATCGCGGTTGATTTTCTTTGTTGTTACGGCATTTCCAGGCTTACCATTAACCGTACTTGGCCTCATCTTCTCCCTATCCTTTCTTCTCTGTTTCTAGGCGAGGACGGGGGATAAACCTCATCCCCTCTCCCTGTTCTACGCTTCCCTTAACGTTTATTGAAACGTTCGAGTGCGCCCTGCTGAATTTTAATCGCCTCATCGATCCCCATACTTTGAATCTTTTTCACGTATTGATCGAATTGATCGAGCGGTTCGACGCCCATGATGAATTTTAAGAGCATCTCATCTTGGTACGTTTGGATATCAGTGACAATGGAAGCGAACTTGCTGCTTTCATCCTGCGTCGGAGAAACAAGCGGGATTTTGCGCTCGGCGGTTGGCTTCGACCAAACTTCCAAGGCCTTCTTCTGCTGTGGAAGCGCGAGATACTGCATTTGGAAATTATCGCTAAGCACGAAAGGAGCGCTCCACGTTGCGCGGTTATATTTGGCAATGGCTTGCTGGATGCTGGTGCCTGCCGGCGGATTCAGTATTTCAGGCAGGAACGTCGCTTTGCCGTTCTCCATCTTGTAGCTGGCGCCTTCCACCCCGTAGTTGAAGAGCAAATCCCCTTTTTCCCCGTACGCATAATCCAGCCATTTCACGGTTTCGATCGGATTCTTGTTAGCTGTCGTGATCGCTGCTCCAACCCCGTTATAGGCAAAATCCTTTTGTCCCCAGATCGCTTTATCGCCAGCCTTCAAGACGGGATAAGGCGCCGCTTCCAGATCGAATTTGGGATCCTTATCTTTCATGAGTCCTGCATATTTGCCGATTCCTCCCCCGTTAAAGGACGCGGTCGCCCCCAAGAGGTTGGTCGTCATTTTGTTGTCAAACAGCTTATCGTTCGGCGCTGCGAAATCTTTATCAAGCAGGCCCTCCTTGTACCACTTGTTCATGGTAGCCAAGAACTCCTTGTACGCCGGCTGGATCGGGCCGTACTTGACCTTGCCTCCATCCTGATAGAAGCTGTAGTTGATGCCCCATGCGCCGAGGAAAGGCGCGTCGGTTGCGAACAAGTTTTTATCCAAATAGATCGGAATTTCATCCGCTTTGCCGTTGCCGTTCGGGTCCTTCTCTTTAAACGCCTTCAAGACGTTGTACCATTCGTCAATCGTCTCCGGCATCTTCAGTCCCAGCTTATCCAGCCAATCTTGGCGAATCGACGGGCCGAAGAACACCCTGACTTTATCGTCCCCGCGCAGGAACGGGAATGCATAAATGCTGCCTTCATCCGTTGAAATTTGTTTCTTCCAGTCGGGATGGTCGGCAAGCAGCTTCTTCAAGTTCGGTGCATACCGGTCGATCAACTCATTCAGCTTAATGATTTTTTTGTCCAGGATCGCTTTTTCCGGCCCGCCGGGATAACGAATGACCGCACCGCTTGTCGCCCCCCAACTTGCTTCAATGACATCCGGAAGCCCGCCACTCGCAATCATTAAGTTGAATTGCTCTTGCGCCTGCGAAGCCTCGATCGGAGGATGCTGGAATTCAACCTTCACGCCGGTTACTTTTTCAAGTTCCTTATACATGCCCATTTCTGCATACGTTTTCATTTGTGAGGAAGCTGCGGTGTGGTTGGGAACCCAATACGTCAATTTCGTCAACTTGGGCGGCTGGGCTTCGCTGCCGGATTGCGGCGATGCGGAGGATTGCCCGCTTTCCGTATTACTGCTGCAAGCCGCTGCCGACACGACAACAGCAGATAACACAAGAACAGAACCAATCGATCTCAAACTTTTCTTCATTTTTCTTGCCTCCCTTTTCTCATCATAACCGGAGCCTAGCCGGTACCGGTCACCCGGCACCTGCACCTAAGTATGCTTCACCTGCACAGTTCTGAATACTGCCGACTTTTCATTTGCACTGCACTTTCGTAAGAAATCAGCCCATTCTGAGAAATCATCAGTCCGTCTTACAAATCGTCAGTTGCCGTTATATGAATAAAGCAGCCTCCTAGAGGCTGCCTATTATTAATCTGATCCAACGATTTCCGCCAACATCGCCTCACGATATTTGCCAGGCGTTACGCCCTCAAGCTTTTTGAATGCCCGGATGAACACGGCATCATTGTTGTAGCCGACCTTATGGGCAATCTGAACAATGGTGAGTTCCCTATGCTTCATCAGCAGCTTCGCTTGCTCCATTCGTTTGTTGGTGATGTAATCCAGCAGGTTTTGTCCATGATGCTTTTTAAAAAAAGTCGAAAGATATTGCGGTGTCATTTGAATACTCTCAGCTAATTGTGCAACGCCAAGGCTCGGGTCGCCAAGATGGTCATGGACAAGGCTAATGACTTCCTCCAGACGCTGCGTACTGTGATCGGATCGATCGATATTAAACGAACGGGTCAGCATCTCGTACAGGTCTATGGTTTTGGCGTACATGCCTTGCGCGGTTGGATAGCTGAACACTTCCTTGATCGGATCGAAGTCCGCGCCCAGCACTTCCACCTGATCCGTATGCGTGGAGTTCACAATTTTCAAGAGCGTACTCGTCACGTTGAAGAAAAGGGCTTTCCCTAACTCGGGGGAAATATGTCCGGAATCGAAATTCATCGAGTAAATTTTATCGAGCAGCTTCTTCACATTTTCAATATCCCCGCTGCGGACAAAATTAATGAGCTGTATTTCAATTTCAAGCGGATAATAATAATGGTGCTTAACCTCGAGAATATCTTGAAAATGGATCACCGTATGCTTGCCAAGGATTAACCTGTATTCAAGAGCTGCGAGCGCTTCCGGGTACGCATCGCGAATGGCTTTGGGCCCGGAATGAATACCGCCAACCGCGATCGTGATATCGATTTGAAATCTCTGGGAAATGATGCTAAGGAGTGATTCTGCGATTTCGCGAATCGTGCTCTCAGCCGTATGCTTGTGCTCTGCCGATATGTTCACGAGAAAGGCAATGCGATCCCGATCAAGCTCGACGTGGAAGCCTTTATGATGGACCCCAATGAGATCCGTTCCGATGTTGGATACGATAAACCTGGCATGTGCCCACTGCCGCTCAGCTTGTTCCTCCGAGAAATGAACATCCTCAATGTTCACAAGGAGAACGGTGAAGCTTTCGCTGATAAAGGCTAGATTCATAAATTGGAGTGAGTCTCTGCTTTCATCCGAGAGCTGCAGATCCATATAACCATTCAGCAAACGGGACAAGTAGTTAGCGCGGATGAACGGAACCTGCTGAGCTAATGTACTGCGCAAATTTTTCTCTTCATGAATAGAGCCTTCCACGGTCTGTTGAATAAACTCGTATTCGTTCGCAGCAGGGCGTCCGATCATTTCTTTTCCTCGCATAATCGCATTAACGGTCCTCTGCAGAGGCTTATACGTACGGTATGCTCCGATACTGACAGCAACCAGCCCGCAAATGAGACAAAGGATAAATAAACCGAGCGACCAGCGCTGGATCTGATTCACCTGCTGCATAAAAACGTCATTCGGCATAATGGACACATATTTCCACCCTGCTTTCTGCGAAGACGTACTCGAAACCACTTGATCGACATTCCCGAGCCGGTAATCGAACGGTCCGTTGCTTTCTTGAATGCGTGTCAGGAGCTCAGGAGGAAACGCTAGTTCACTGTTGCTCATAATCGTATTTCCTGCGCCGTCAATGATATAGATGGAGCTATGGCTGGCCGATTCCATCTGCGCGAACAGTTCCTTGACGTGATTGCCGTCAATCAGCACGATAAAGCTCCCGAGATTTTGAGATTGCGATTGCACGGGCAACGACTGCATATAGGTGATAACTTGCTTGGGGGCTTGATCAGTACCTTCGGATAAGGAATCTAACGGCAGATAGGACATCTTATGCTCCTTGGCCAGCAGCTGGCGCCAGCTGTCATAGGTCAAGTTTTTATAAGGGTAGTAGATGGAATAAAAGGTGCGGGAGTCCGTCACCAGATCCGATTTCACAATCGTATCGCTGTTTGCGAAGAAAACATAGTAATCAAGGATGAAATCGCTAGTCATGCTGTGATATTTGCTCATCTTGTCGCGCATGAATTGAATAAATTCATACTTGTCCACGTCTTTGGCATCCACCGGAATTTTAAGCATGTAATCCAGCTTCGGGTCAAACACAACCTGGCGCATTAACGTATCCACTTCCGAAATTTTATTATCAAGTGACAGCTTAAGCTGCTCGAGCATGGCTACATTAGTTCTTGTCGTGCTCTTCTCCAGGCTTTGCTCAACCTTGCTGTACAAGAATACGCCCATTGCAAGCGGTACCAAAAGTATAAATAAATTCGAAGCGATGATCGTCGAAAGTGCGCTTTTGCGGCTATCGAGAAGGCGTAAAATAAAAGGAATTTTCATAATTAGCCACCCTCCCTTTCTGGAAAAGAATTTACTATAAATACTAGCTTCTCTTCTTCAGAGTTGCAAGACAACAAACTAAAATACACGCAGCCTTTCTACATACTGTCATCGCAGAGAATGCAAGAAGCCAGCAAACCCAATGGGCTGCTGGCTTCTTCGTGGATATAAATAAAGGCTTGAGTGGCGAGGGCTATTTCTCCAACTCATAGCGGGTCGCGATAATCCCCGACTTGAGCGTCCGGCTGGATAGCAGCTTGAGCCTGATTTTCTCGCCGCCGTCGAATGCCGATTTTCCGCCGCCAAGGACGACCGGACAAATCGTCAGCAGGAACTCGTCGATCAGGCCGAGCTCCAGCAGCGTCTTCGCCGCTCCCGGACTGCCGAAGATAACGAGATTTTTGCCAGGCTGCTCCTTGAGCGCCTTGATTTCCTCCGCGATATTGTCCTTGATCAGCGTCGTATTGTTCCATTCCGCCTTGTCCATCGTACTGGAAATGACGATCTTCTTAACATCCTGCACCCATTTGGCATGTTCCATATCGTGCCTCGACGCATTCGGGTTGTCCAGTACCGTGGGCCAGTAGCTCTCCATCATCCGATACGTCGTGCGTCCGTATACGGGAGAGCCGACTTCGGCTACGACCTCCTCGGCGTATTTCTCGATTTCCTCGTCATACGGGATCCAATCGAGTCCTCCGTTCGTATCCGACGCATACCCGTCCAGCGACACATGCATGAACAATACGAGTTTTCTCATGATTATTTCTCCTCCAATTTCGAATTTATTTTGTGCGATTTTTCGGCCGTTGGCCCGTGTTTCGTCCTGCTGTTACGTTCACTATAAATCATTACGTTACGTAAGGTTCAAGTAAAAATTTAAATTTTCTTTTTGAAGACAACCATGTGGTGCAAAACTGCCCACTTATTCAATGAAACAAGGGTCAGCTGCCAGCCGCGGCGCTCTGTCCCATAATCTACTTATCTTCGGCGATTTCACAAATTTTATTAATAACAATCGGTACATCTTCTTCATTACGGGTAACGACAAAGAGGTGGTCAGCTTCGCTTATTTCTGGGGTAAGAACTTCGCTCTTTTGTTGTCGAGCAAGTACATCCCCGAACGTTGAGGCACTCCTAAAAATGTCTTTGCTTCGCTGACTTTCTGTTACTCGAACTTGTAGTACATGATCTGGAATATTAAAATAGACAAGAATGGTTATAAATCCATTCTTTCGAAAATAGTTTAGTACCTCCATACGACCGTTTCGTGCAAGATTAGAATTGCATAGAACGAGGTGAGAATCGGTCTGATTGACTGCGTAGTCGACTATCGTTTGAGTAATTGTGTATTTCAGCGTATTTGGACCTTCTTTCGGACGTAACGATTTATAGTAAGCGTTAATAAAAGATGCGTGATTATCTTGATCAATAGTAACTGAGTTTTTCAAGTGCAATTCTAACTGTTTAGCGAAGGTCGTCTTACCACTATGCGTTTTACCTACCGTTACGACTACAATCCTATTCATTGTTTAACCCCCTTTAATTGTCATATATTCAGACGAATTCCTTTTTAGAGACGTTCAATCTTCATCCCTTCACAATAAGAATAAGCAACCTTACGGGAATGGCGGGTATCCGAACTCCATACCAAGTTATTTTTCAAAATTTACGCTTCCCAATCCATGAGACCGATGAATTCCCGGATTGGCTGTCGTCTATATAAACGAAGGCATAAATGAACACAAACTAATTTGACGAAGAGGTGTTTTGAAAATGGCATTAACGTCCGCATTCACGAGCTTCAACCTGCCTGTAAAAAACGTACAACAATCGAAAGCGTTCTTCACCGGACTCGGATTCGAGCTCAACCCGCAATTCCCCGATAACGAGAATTCGGTAGCCATCGTGATCGGCGACAACCTGCAGGTCATGCTGATCAATCAAGCATTCTTTAATACGCTCACGGAGAAGGAATCCGTCGATACGAGCAAGTACGCGCAGATGACGATCGCCTTGGCCTTCGAGAGCCGGGAAAAGGTCGATGAAATCGTGAATACCGCGGTCTCCTTGGGCGGGAAATTGCACGCTGATCCTGAAGATCATGGGTTCATGTATCATTGGGGCTTCGTGGACTTGGACGGCCATCTGTGGGCCATTAACTATATGAACACGGATGCCGCACAAGGTTAAGGCTAACGGAGAGCACGCTCGTACTAGGGTTCAAAAAGAAAGACGCCGGGCATCTTCCCCGGCGTCTTCTTCGCGATGATTAATTTTGTTCGGTATAGGCTTTGAAATTGTCCATGATCGCTTGCCAGCCTGCTTGCTGGAACTCGACGGGATTGGAGCTTTCCGCGTCGAACGTTTCAATGACCTTCGTCTCATCCCCTTGATCGAAGAAAGCAACATCCACTCTTCTTCCGTCCTCCATGGTGTAGCCGATCGCCTCATGCCGATTCACGACATCGTAGACGCCGCCAAAATCAAAGCCCATGCTGCCATCCTTCGCTTCCATCCGTGTCAGAAACTTGCCGCCGACCCGCAGATCGTTTTCGGCTCGCGGCGCATGCCAGTCCTCGGACGCTTGATTCCACTTCGTGATGTGATCCGGCTCGGTCCAATAGCACCATACCTTCTCGACAGGGGCTTGAATGACGGCTTGCACGGTTACTTTCGTCGGTTGACTCGTTTCCATTTTGAATAGACACCTCTCTCATGATATTCGTCGTTTGGTTATTCTCAATAATATAGACGTAAGCCAATGACGAAATTCATCGGTCAATTCGCTCAGGCAGCCCAAATCGCGAAAATAATGGCGTATGAATGAAGTTTTGAACGTGCAGGATTTGATTTTCTTTGGTTTCGATGACGTGGATGCCCCAGGGTACCAGGCCAGAGCCCTCTTTGCCCGGCATATACTGGGCCAACGCCGGATAACCTCCATTCACCGTAATGGGCACAAATCGCGAACCCTCGCAATGCCAGCGAGTAAGCGAATAGAAGGCGGCCAAATCTTCCTTGCCGCGGATCCACATCTCGAAGGGCGGCATCGACATGCTGCCTTCCTCGTGGAACAACGCGACGAGCGCAGCAATATCGAATTGCTCGAAGGCCTCCACATACCTGGACAGCAGCTGCTGCTCCGGTTGAACGTCCATGCTGCTGAGCTCATCCGAGCGAAGCTGCGCCCTGTCCATCGTCTCCCGTGCTCTTTGCAAGGCGCTGTTCACCGCTGCCGGCGACATCGCCAACGTTTCCGCGATCTGCTTGGAGGACCATTCAAATACATCTTTCAAAATGAGTACCGCTCGCTGCCGCGGAGGCAAGGTCTGCAGGAGAGCGATGAAGCACAGTTGAAGGGTTTCTCTGCGGACGAGCCGATCCTCCGGATTGCCCCCAAAGTCGGGAGACGGCCAGATCCAAGCAGAGTCCGGCAGCGTGTTGCGCGGTTCGACGATGGCGACGGCCGGGTCGAACAGGTCAACGGGAAGCGCGCGGCGTTTGGATTGTCTCAGCTTGTCCAAGCACAGGTTGGAGGCAATCCGATAGACCCAAGTTTTGAACGAGGAATCCTGTCTGAACGTGCTCCAGCTCTGCCAGACCCGAATACTCGTTTCCTGAACGGCATCGTCCGCATCGTCCATGGAGCCTAGCATTCGGTAACAGAACGAGGTTAAGCCCGGCTTCAAGCTTGTAAATAATGGTTCGTCAAATGCGGTCTCGTTCATCGCAGCCTCCCTTAACGATCTCCCCGAAGGGTGGTACCTTCATTATATGCAATGAAGCGGACGGCCTCAATCCGAACTTAAATATAATAAGCCAGCAAACTCGAGGGTCTGCTGGCTTTTTCATGTAATTATATTCACAAATAATTTATCCCGCGTATACTCATTCATTCACTCTAAGCATCACCTGGTTGATCGTGTGTATTATTTTGTGCGGACTGGTCAGGCGATTTTCGAGTTCGGGATTTCAGTTCCTTATCTACGGTTCGCTGAGATTTGGTTATCTTCGTTTTAGTTTTATCGGACATTAAGTTTACCACCTTTCTATTTTGTTCAAATTAGCAAAAAAAATCAGCCTGTTTTGTGGGGAAATTTCGTTCTCAGGCTTTTTGCATATATATTGTGCTCACTTAAAAAGTAATATAAGCAGGCACTTTGTGCCAATCACTTAGTTGGTCAGCGAAATGAAACAATCATTTCTTACTGTGAACTAAAGCTTTTCAAATGAGATTGTTCTTGCATAATCCCCCCTTAATCTCCACAAAATAAAGCACATTGTTTTTTCCGAAATAATTACTTTATTCGAATGACTACCTTTCCTTTAGCCCTTCCGGACTCAAGGTAATTAAATGCTTGACCGGCATCATTCAAATGGTACACCTTGTCAATAATCGGCTTAATGAGACCTCCTTCAATAAATCCCTTTAAAACTCTCAATTGTTCTCTGCTCGGTTTCATGAAAAGAAAATGATATCTCGTTTGGCTCTTCTTCTCTAGGGCCTTGATCTTACGGCTCGCGATGGACAAAATTGTTGTTTTCACCCAACCCAAATTCGCCTCTTTTCCAAATCTGCCGTTTGGCATTCCGGAGATGGATACGATTTGTCCGCCAGGCTTCAGTATGCGGAATGATTTTTCTAAGGCTTCTCCACCTAAAGTATCAAAAACAGCATCATATCCGGTAAGAATTTCTTCAAAATTCTCTTTTTTATAATTAATAATTAGATCGGCCCCCAACGATTTGACCAATTCATAGCCTTTTTCGCTCGCTGTTGTGGCAACAAAAGCGCCTAACAGCTTGGCCAGTTGGATGGCGAAGGTTCCTACGCCTCCCGAACCTGCGTGAATCAAGATTTTTTGGCCTTTTTGAAGGTTTAGTATATCAACAAAAGCTTGGTAAGTCGTAAGGCCAATCAGCGGTATCGATGCTGCCTCTTCAAAGGTTAGATTCTGCGGCTTCAGCCAAATGTCTTCTTCATGAACAGCAATATATTCGGCTAATGTTCCGATTCGGTTTTTGCGGGGTCTTCCGTAAACTTCGTCTCCGGGTTTAAACGTATTCACCCGATCACCGACTTTGACTACAACACCGGAAAAATCATTTCCTAAGATTAGAGGAAACCTGTAATTCAACAGGAATTTCATTTTCCCTTCCTTAATCTTAAAATCAATTGGATTTAAGCTTGCTGCATGAATTTCCACCAGAACATCATGTTCCCCGATAGCAGGCAGTGGTTGTTCAGACAATACTAATGGAACGTTTTCCCCGTATTTCTCAATGATCATGGCCTTCATTTCAAATCATTCCTTTGTGATTATTAGTTTAAACAAATGGACCAATTGTGCATTATAAGTTTCTCCCTAAAGTATTCCCTTCAAGTCTTAGGGTAATCATTGGACCAATTGCATGCGTGTTCAACGGCAGAAATCAAGGATTTGAGTTGTTCAAGCGGTTTGCGGACGGTCAATACATAATAGTTTTCTACGCCCTTTTTTTCGGCTTTAATGTAACCAGACTGTTTCAGCACCTTTAAATGATGGGATACAGCCGGTCTAGATAAATTCATATGGCCTGATATTGTATTAACATTAAGTCCTAATTTGTTCTCCGCCAACAGTATAATAATGGCTTGACGGTTTTCATCCGTCAGCACTTCCAATAATGGGATACAATCTTTAAATTGTTGTAGAACATGCTCGGTTTGTTGGCTCATTCAATCCACCTCTTTAGTTCATTCGTTTAATCCCTTAAACGTAATTATAGCTATTTCCTTCACATAATCAAGCTAAAGGACGAGGGTAATTTTGGGAGGTTACTTGTTTGTCATTTCAAAACGTTATTGTCCACTTCAAACATATTTGTCATCCAACAATAACTGTCGGGTGACAAATAAGTTTTGAAGCACTTTTTTCATAAAAGCTATTCAACTACCGTTCCCCAATAGCTATCCGGATCGGGTTTATTGGAAGCGTTAAACGGTGCGGATGGTTCCGCCGTCAATGACATACTCACAACCCGTAATAGAAGAAGCTCTGCTTGATGCCAGAAAGGCGGCAAGCTCGGCAACCTCCTCAGGTTTGGCCGGCCGGCCGAGAGGAATGCCGCCAAGCTCGTTCATTAATTGCTGGCGTGCGGCTAAATAGTCGGTTCCCGCTTGTTCAGCCATTCTCTCGATCAACCGTTCCGCTGCTTCCGTTTCGGTAAATCCCGGCGCCAATGCGTTGATTCTTATTCCCTCAGGGCCAAACTGGGTCGCCAGGTTTTTACTGTAGTTAACGAGCGCAGCTTTGGCGGCTGAATAAGGCATCGTCATGTTGCCCGGCAGCTTGCGCTGGATCGAAGATATATGGACAATTACTCCGCTTTGCTGCCCAACCATGTAAGGAAGAAATCCACGGTCCAGGCGGACGGATGAATACAGGTTGGCGTTAAACGTCGTGTGCCAATCCTCATCTGTTAAAGCTAACGCCCCTGCCGTGCTAGTTGAGGAACCTCCCACATTGTTAATCAAAATATCCAGACCGCCGAATTTATGAAACGTTTCCTGAATGATATGATCCACGCCTTCCGGAAGTCCGACATCGGCCTGAATGAACCCTACCCCCTCCGGCAATGCTTCGGGCAATGATCTTGCCGTAGCTATAACTTCAGCTCCTGCTGCATGCAACCGTTGGACGATCGCCCTGCCGATCCCCCGGGTTCCGCCGGTCACCAGGGCTCGTTTACCTGCAAATTCTTTGCTCATATCCAATAAGTACGGGCTGTTTTCCATCGTTTTGCTGATTCCTCCTTCGAATGTTGGGTACAAGGTTAGTTTAATCAACAGAACCTGACAGCAGCATGTCCAGTTATCTCAAATATTTTTCGGCCATTTTGGTCGTGCGGTTTTTCATTTCCAGCCTGACAGTCTCCGGCTCAATGACTTCCAGTAAATGTCCAAAGGAAAGAAGATAATGATAAAGCCATTCGCCGGGAGGCATATCTGAAGTGACCAGGAAAGACCCGTCTTCCTGTTTCAAAATGTCCTCTTCCTTAAACTCATCCACGATGCGATAGGCTCCAGCCGATTCTATTTTTAATACCAGAGGGATCCTCAGAGGTTTTTTAACCGAATCTTCTGCAGGAGAAGTCCCGGATGGCCAGCCCTGCTGAAGCTCAAGAAGCTCAATCCCGTCCCCGTCTGAAAGCCGAACATTCGACATCCTGGTAATCTTGAAGGTTCTTAAAGCGTTTTGTTCGAAGCAGTAGGTTTCTACATACCAGGCTCTGTCCTTAAAAAGCAGTTTCACTGGCGCGGCTCTCCGGCTTTTATGTTCTCCAGTCGCACTCAAGTAGGTAAACGAAATCACTTTATGCTCCAGAATGGCCTGTTTCAGCAATGCATATAGCTCTTTTTGTCTTTGCCCGCTCCCCCAAGAGGAGAAATCCACTTCAATCCAGTTGGTGCTGTTTTTCCTAAACAGGCTGCTCAGTTTCGAGAAAACCTCGCCGGAATCAGGGAATTGGGCCGCGGACAAGCTTTGCAAGGCAAAAAGGATCTCATCCTGCTCCTTGTCGGAAAGCAAAGATTTGTTCAGGACAAACCTGTCGGAAAGGGAAATGCCGCCACCTTTTCCTTGGCTGGTATAGATTGGAATTCCAGCCTGGCTTAAGGCCTCGACGTCTCTATAGATCGTTCTGACAGATACCTCGAATCGCTCGGCCAGCTCTTTTGCCGTAACGGTGCCATTTTCCAATAACATATAAACCACTTGAAATAATCTGCTGATTTGCATCCGCTCACCTCTAGGTTTCAGTATATCCGTTAAAACTTGACAATAATATGTCAGGTTAAGCTCAACTAACCACCTGTCGGTCCATACTCCCCTGACTCATATTTCAATGTTGTTGGTCCTTCGTCATTAACAATACCGAAATGGTTCAAGGATTCAATCATATTCGCTATGCTTCCATCCACCTCACGTTTTTTGTCACTATCCTTTCTCTTGAAGGATTTAAAGAAGTGGTGCATCCTGACATGGGACATTTGGAGTTTGATCATATTACCCTGCAAATCCCCAATGATCCTGATATGAGAGTGATGATTTACATGCCTCTCACAGCAACAAGGTCTAAGCTGGAAAAGTATTTTACCCACTTATAGAAAGAAATCAAAAGGCACCCCCTTGGGTGCCTTGATTCATGTCTACCTAAGTTTCGGTTGTCTCATACTAAACTCTTTGAGAAGATTCAAGCAGCCCTGAATGACGGCTCCGATAGTCACCTAACAACCGCTGCATTTTTTCTACCGTGCCGTCTTGATGGGGAACGTGGATAGAAACGGTCAAGTTTGCATCGTTCAAATACTGAAACGATACAAGATCAAAATTCAATTTCCCAAGATTCGGACAATGCAGCGTCTTGGGAGCATCGATGGCATCGAGAACCTCCTGGGAATCCCAAAATTCCCGAAACTCCCTGCTAGCTTGCGACAGCGCCTCAAATTGCTCGGACCACCATAGATCGTCACCGTGACGCCCATAACCAGCATGGAAATTAGCTACGATCCGTCGCGCATGCAGTTCCCATTGTTCTCCTTTAACGTAGCGGAAACGGGGAGAAGTAAACGTCATCCAGACAAAATTCCTTTCCCTATCCGAAATAGCCGCGAGATCCCCATTCAATGCGCAGTAAGCTTCATTCCAGGCAATGATGTTCATTCGCGCATCCATGACATTCGAAGGGGACAGGTTTTGGCTATCCAAAAAACGTTGAAGTTCCGTCGTTACCTTAGAGGGTTGCTGCGTATTGATCAAGGGAAATTCCTTACGGGCAAGATGATACAGATGCCTGCGTTCCGATTCTTCTAGTCGAAGCACTTCCGCTATTCGATCAAGAACCTCGGCGGATACGTTGATATGACGCCCTTGTTCCAAGTAGGTGTACCAATCCAATCCCACGTCTGCCAGCAGAGCGACTTCGCTGCGGCGAAGCCCGGGCGTTCGTCTTCGTCCGGACCCCGGCAATCCTGCTTGCTTGGGGGTCATTCGTTCACGGCGTGAACGCAAAAAACGAGACAATTCCTCATAACGGTCCAATCTGTTCGCCATGACCTCCATGCCTCCTTTCTATTCATGTAAATAGGATTCGCAATCCTACGATAACCAGATCTCTCCCTAGCCTCGTTAATCCCATATACACTAGTCTATGTCTTCCTTAGGGAGAATAGCAAGAATGGATAAAGTAGGATCTTCCATGGGATTGTTGGGATCAATTAAAGCGCAAGTCCATCTGCGCGACATTCTGTTCTCGTCCGGCATCTCCTCGCAGCTGTTGCCGGGGAATGAAGCGTACATCGGCCTGGTTCATGAGAAGCTTAATGAGAAGGGGGATCGAACGTACGAACCTACGATAAAGTACCTAGATCTCGTAGTCCCGATTGAAGCAGTTGCAAAGCGAACAATATTCAGGAACCTTGGAGGGAGTAAGATGTTTGAGCATATCGTACTATTGAAATTCAAGCCCGATGTTTCTATTGAAGTGAAAGAAAGGGCGGTCATGCGTGCGCATGACTTTAAGGGGAAAATTCCGGGAATCGTCGATCTTAGTGCCGGGATTAACATGACGGAGGAAATCGACCACGCACAAGGTTTTACGCTGGGGATCCGAGTTACTTTTGAGGATCAGCAGGCTTGCCGGAATTATGTTCAGCACCCCCTGCATCAAAATTTATTGCAATCCATCGGCCCATTTGTCGAAGGGGTCGCCGTTGTGGATTACCCGTTTGCCTGATGTTCCCCTTTAACCTCTAAACCACATTAGAAAGGGGATTCGCGGAAATGGATAAGAAGCTTGCCGGCAAAGTAGATATTGTAGTGAATAATGCGGGGATCGTCGTCACAAAACCTATTGGCGATGTAAAGGAAGCGGATTACGACCAGTTGTTTGCGATTAATGTCAAAGGGATCTACTTTTCATGCCAGCTTGCGGCCAAGCATTCTAAATCCCAATGGCCGCATCATCAACTTCTCCACTTCGGCGACCGGTCAGATGTTTCCGGCTTACAGTCCGTACGCCGGCTCTAAAGGAGCCGTCGAACAATTAAGCGCCATTTGGCCAAAGAGCTTGGAAAGAGACTTATCACGATTAATGTCGTAGCGCCAGGTCCTGTCAATACCGAGCTGTTCACGGTTGGCAAAACACCCGAGGGGCTTGCTAACATGAACGCATTCGGCCGTCTCGGGGAGACCGAAGACATTGCAGGCGTGATCCTCTTTCTTGCGAGCGAAGAATCGCAGTGGGTAACGGGTCAAACACTACGTGTTAATGGCGGTTTTTTAACGTGCAGGAGAGTTTTTTAGCCCCTTACACTGCTAAACGCTGTAGGGGCTATTTGTTTTTCACAATGGATCTAACCCTCATTCCCCGCTTCGACATGCTCAGGCGATTCGCTTATGAGATTGTTTGCAGAATATGAACGATTTTTCTTTCCATATCGGAGTCGTCTATTCGGTTCAGATATTCAGGTTTTAGCAGTTGATACTTCTTCATGTGGTAGAAATCCATAATTGCTTGTTTCAAGGTGATATCATACTGAATCGAAAATGATGGCTCGATAAAGCGTCGCAGCACAGCGTCATCTTGAACCATAGACAACACGGCATTCAATCTGTTGAAAATCTGTTGCTCCATTCCGGATTCAAAAAATGTTTGTAAGCTTTTATTCCGACTTTGCAGGGCAAAAGACAGATTCTCCAAATGGTGCGGATAAAATTCCTTCAGATCTTGCAAGAACAAATCGGAGATATACGCGGCACACATCAAAGATTGTACAAATGTGATTTGAAACCGATCCAAAAAAGAGACGGAATCATCTTTGACCACGGTGTCGGCTTGCTTCGAGTAATCAATGTAGTAATTTACAACTTGTTCGATGATGTCATCTTTGGAGGCAAAATGCTTATATAGTGTCACTTTGCTGATATCCATATATTTTGCGAGATCGTCGACTTTCAGTTGGCTGAATTTTGTTCTTCTTATAACGGGTTTTATTTTTTCGACATATGTCTCCACACTCGCGGCTTTTCTCACAAATTAGTGCCTCCCTTTGATACGTGTCAAACACATTATAACAAATTTACCGCCTTTTATTTACACCCATAATCAAATGAATTAAATTAACTAATTTAATTAAAGTAGTTTATTTTGTTAATTAATTGTTGTATAATCGTTCCTGTACCTAATCATCCGATTGCGGATTATACAAAGGGAGGACGATTCAAATGGAACCAATCGGCAAAGGCAAATTCTCCGGCAAGAACGTCGTGATCACGGGAGGTAGCAGCGGAATCGGCCTCGCGACAGCGAAGTTGCTAGTGGATGAAGGAGCACGCGTTCTGATTACTGGACGTACTCAGGCGACGCTTGACGCGGCTCGACAACAACTCGGCTACAACGCAATCCCGTTCTTGAGCGATGCCGCCTCATTGAAGGATATCGACGCGTTAGCCGATCGAGTGAAGGCTGAATTTGGAACAATAGACGCCCTGTTCGTTAACGCAGGTGTCACGGGCTTTACTTCTTTCGAGTCAACGACCGAAGAAGCATACGACGAGATACATACAATCAACGCCAAAGGGCCGTACTTTACCGTACAAAAACTCGTTCCGCTCCTGAGCGCAGGAAGCGGGGTAGTCCTTACTACGTCAATCGTGAACGTAGTGGGTCTCCCCATGCTCAGTGCGTACGCAGCTAGTAAAGCTGCGCTGCGCTCCATGACTCGAAGTCTGGCACGCGAGTTATTATCTCGAAATATTCGCGTCAACGCAGTCAGTCCTGGCGTCATTGATACAGGTATTTTGGAGAAGTCAATGCCGATAGAAGCTGCCCAACAGACAAAGGCACAGATGACGCAGCAGATCCCGATGTTGCGTTTGGGCGATCCAGTCGAGGTCGCCAAAGTCGTAGCCTTCCTAGCCTTTGACGCCACCTATACCACTGGGGCTGAGTTCCCTGTTGACGGAGGCGGCTCCCAGATCTGAGCAGAAATGGAGGGAACATCGCAATGGACAATTTGAGCAAAGATGTGAAGAATCAGGCATCTAACCCTGTTACCATGCGGACGATCCGCTTCCGCGACTACGGCGAGCCGACCGATGTCTTACATTTGGAGGAGGCGGCGATCCCAGAACCAGGACCGGGACGCATTCGCGTGAGCGTACGCGCTTGCGGGTTAAATCCGGTTGACTGGGCGATGTGCCGAGGACACTTTGCCAGTCAACTGCCGGTTCCTCGCGGTATTGGACTGGACGTGTCGGGGATTGTAGACGCAGTTGGAGAAGGCGTAACCAATGTCGCCATTGGCGATGCCGTCCTTGGTGCCGCAGATTTCATGGACGGATCGAGCGCCGGCGCGTCCGACCGAGCGATTATGTACTACTGGTTCCGCATGCCGGCCGGACTCGACTTTGTACAGGCTGCAGCGCTGCCAATGGCGGTCGAAACCGCCTACCGGGGGATTGATACTCTCGGGGTGAGGTCGGGCCAGACCGTACTCGTTCACGGAGCCGGCACAACCGTAGGCTTCGCCGCCGTCCAGATTGCCCTTATGCGCGGCGCTCATGTGGTCGCAACCGCTGGTTCCACCTACGCCGACCAACTCCGCGCCATGGGAGCGATGGTGACCTCGTACGGTGATGGATTAGTTGAGCGAGTAGCAGAACTAGCGAAGCAGCCTGTTGACCTCGTCCTGGATGCCGCACCGATCGGGGGAGCCATGAAAGATCTGATTCATATCGTCAATGGGCTTCCCCAGCGCGTGCTAACCGTCAGCGATTTTGCCGCGGCCGCCGAACTTGGCGTTCGCGCCAGCTACGGAGAAGTACACACCCTGCGTTATGACGTTGTCGGCGACTTTGCCCAGTATACCGCAGAGGGCAAGTTCACGATCCCGGTCGCCCGGACTTTCTCACTCGACGACTGGCGTACAGCCCTGGAGATCAGTCAGAGCAAGCGTGCCCACGGCAAACTGATTCTCCTGCCCGCCGCCGACTGATGTGCTCAAATAAGCGGAGAGTTTTGAAATATGAAGGGGGGACATCCATTGAATACGAACCAACGAGAACATATCGCACTGATTACAGGCGCAAGCCAGGGGATCGGATTGGCATTAGCCCGGAAATTTCTGTCGCAGGGCTGGCAGGTGATTACTTTGAACCGTTCCGATTTTCCGGCGGACGATACGTTCATTCGAAATGCCCTCAAGAACGGATCGCTTCGAGCCTATAAAGTGACGGATCTCGCCGATTATGACAGCTTGAGACGCTCTTTGGAAGAGATCAAAGGAAAGGAGCGGCAGATCGATATTTTGTTCAACAACGCCGGAGGTGGCTTAAGTGAGCTGAGCTATTCGAAACAAGGCCGCGAAAAGCATTATGAATTATTGACGGTCGTTCCTTACATCATTCTGATGGAATTGAAGGAACTGTTGAAAAACGGTCGATTAAAAACGGTTATTAACACTTCATCACAGGTGCTTAGATTTACGAAGGAGTTCTCAATCGAAAACTTAGAGCATCCCAAAATTTTCCGTAAAATGGTCGGCCCTTATGCGGCCTCAAAGATGGCGCTATCGTTGTGGACACAAGCCGTGGCGCCGCAACTTGCCAAGGAAGGCATCAAGATCCGCAGCGTTGACCCGGGACTAAACAATACTCTAAGAAAAGGAAAAGACTCGGGAATGCCCGTATGGTTTGAACTGCTTTTTAAGGTTCTTTCCTCTCCGCCTACCCACGGCGCCGATCAATTATATGAGGGGGCCCTCGGCAAACACCGCAATGAGAGTGGCGTATTTTTGTTAAAAAGTCGGATTGCGGACTTGAAATTTGTAGAACATGCGCAGCGTGTACTGGACAGAATTTCGGACATATATAGCCACGAGTTTCTTGACGGAAGTGTTCTTCTTGGCTGAGGTCCAGAAGAACGCTGCTTAAAGCGCCTATTCGGGCTCTCAGATCCCTTTACGCATCTGTCTTTTCACGCAAGGGAGCTGACGGCGGCAGCTCCCTTCGAGCATTAAAGTAGTGAATCTATTGATGTCTTAACTTTTCCGGATTGGCGACGTTATAGGCATGCATGGTGATCAAATTCCGATGTAGCTTCAGCATGCGCTCGAATCCGACATAGTTCAATGCCTAGATGATAATCAAACTTCTATTTCATAAAAGGCTGTTGGATACGTTCTAAACAACACTTGTTCCCTTACCTTACTAAAACCAATGGACTCATAAAATGAGCACAACTTAGGTCTATCAGCTGCACAATCCAATCGGAGGTATCTTTTATTCCGATTCTGTGCCTCTTGTTTTGCCCACTTGACCATATCCCTAGCCAATCCAAAATTGGCAAACTGACGTCGTACACTAAGCTTGTGTAGAAAAAGCGACTCATTTTTAACCACTGATGGCCAAAATACATCATCTTCTTCCTGTAGAATCATTGTTGATACAGGAACATCCTCCATGTAACCCAGAAACATTTCTTCAATCGAATACTCACTTAATATTTTTTCCCTGGATACCTGTTCAAGACTCCACATACCTTGACCTTGAGTATGCAGCCACATAACTACTTCTTTTAGAATTGAACAAAAATCCGCTACTTGGTTATCCGAAATATTTTTCACCTGGAGATCCACAGAGAATTCATCCTTTCGTTGTAAAGTTCAAACCCAAATTATAACCCCTAGTTATTGCTATCGTATTCGTTAGTTGAACGACTAATATAGTTTTTATCTGAAATGTTTTATCGATTTATTAACCGCAAAGCCGACTAAATACCAAAAGCCAATAGCCAATAATACTGTGATTAATCTGAAATTGTAATTGACGATATCATCGTATCCAAGTAAGAACTTAATGAAAAATTCGATATTGCTTACATAATTGGCTGTTACTTGATTAACACCCTCGCCACGCCCATGGTTGAAACTTTGATCTATTAGTACAGAAATAATAGTGAGAATGATTTGGATGCTTGGCAAAATTAATTTAAAATTCAAGGTCCTACGCATATTTCCCACCACCGACTTCCTTGTTTTTTCTACATAATATTAGACATTATAACAAAAGAGAAAGTTGCATATTCCTGCCAGTTAACGTAATAAAGCTGCCGATCAGATCGGCAGCTTTAACCTGGTTGCTTATTCAACTATCGTTCTCCCGTTAGGTTAATCATCCGATTCTACTGCTGTCAATTTTTTAACAATTGTAAATTGAAAACCTTTGTAATCTCGGCATGGCCTACAATTCTAGACCCTTCTTGAATATTTATTATTTTACCAATCCACAAAGTATTCGGATAAGCTTCTGGAGAAATGAAGGTAATCGTTCCTAATACAGTCTCACCCATTTCAACTTTGTCTTTTTCATAATGATGGTGTGCTCCAGAAGTTAGATAATTGTCAGTAACCAGATGGTTAGGACGGTACCCTGTGAACACAGGTCTTGTTCTTACGCCATTCTTTAAAAAAGTTATTTTCGCTTCTACATCAGGTACAGACATGTTCATCACTCCTAGACCCTGTGCATTATCCTATACGTCGCTCTTGCTGCCTTCATTTCTTGATTGAACTATAGTCTCCCAGTGCAATGGTCTATTGATGTGCTTCAATTGTCTATCCCTTCTAATATTTCGACTTCTATGAAAACATTGAATCTAAGCCGCTAACGACACTGCCGTGAATTGGGGGATATCCTGCAACATCTTTTTTTCACAAAACCGATGACCCTTTTTTAGGACACCAAAGAGAACTCGAATCAGCTTATTGCATAGCGCAATGCGCGACTGCATCTTTGTCAAGGGATTATCTGACCGTTTGGTGTAGTACTGATGTAAGGCCTTAAATGCTCGGTTCTTAGCCACCAGTGGCATGATGACGCGAAATAGTAGTGCTCGTAGCCGCTTACGACCACGCTTGGTGATCTTTGTCTGTCCCTTGTGTTTACCGGACGTATTTTCTTTTAAGTTCAAGCCCGCTAGCTTTATGATTTGATTAGGATGCCGGTAACGCACAATGTCGCCAACTTCAGCCAGAAATCCAGCTATGCTAACCCGACCAATACCTTTAATGCAACTCGTACTGTGTTAACAGCAGCTTAAGTTCGAGCTTTGCTAATTCTGTCGTATTTGTTACGAGTAAGAATAATAATAACACTTTTTCAAAGAACAAATATTATCTATCAGCTCTCGGCTCTCTTGACAGATTGAGATAAGCGCTTTCCCGTCAACGAGAGGCGTCTTATCATACACCTTCCGTACCTCAACCTTCTCGGCACCTTCAAAATCCCCGGAATGAATGACTACTTTCTCAGGATAACACATTATTATTGACATTATTTTCCGGACCTCTTCGATCCCAGAACTCAGTAGAAGATCAAGTAATTCGTTATTGGTCAGAGGAACAATAAATTGTAAACCCACTCGTTGATTTTTAGCGAAGATCGCGATTGCTTTAGACAAAAGCGCATCCAATGCTAACGTAAGCGGGTGAAGAAAAGTAATATGATCGTAATGAATCGCGCTCAGAATACTTTTGCTAGTAGCTAGATCCGCCTCAACAAAATTACCATTAAAACGGATGCGCTTCAAAATAGAAGCCGGATGGATTGATGCCCCCCCAAGCATGTATGAATCACGTAAAAAGCTGTCCAAATGATCCGCGCTTAAAAACGGTGTTTTATGTGAGAGCGGAGAATCAATATTTAAGATTTCAATGATGCGATCGGGTGAAAATCCATACTTTTTCAATATAGTTGAGACTTCATTCCCATAGATCCTTTCTTCTGTAATTGTATGGTGGTTAAAACCAAGCGTATTTTCTACCGCGTGTGAGAAAGGCAGATGCCCAATGTCATGAAGTAGGGAGGCAATGCGCAACTCCTCATCCTTCGGGAAGAAAGTAGAAACAATTGTCCAGACTCCAATCGTATGTTCAAATCTGCTATGCTTAGCGGATGTGATGAACGAGCCTGTTCCGTAATGGGATAAAAACTTCAGCCTTCGAACAGCAGAAGTCTGGATCAGCTCCATCTCCCATGGAAACACCTGAATTTGGATCTGATAGAAAGGATCAAAGTATTCATTGATCTGATTGAAAAGATACATTTGAATTCTCCTTTGGCAAAAAATAAAGAGCCGGTTCATATCTGCAAGAGATACGAAAACCGGCTCATCAATAATGAGAGTGGGATAACCACAGTTTAACAGTTTGTTGATTCCATAAATTGTACATTTTTATTATACATATTAAAGAAGCTGAGTCAATAGTCTTGCTTTCTGTAATACGCATGTGAAAAGAGGAGGTCATGGACATCTCTTCTGAGATGTCTAGCCAATCGACCTCATTTATAAACTGAGCGATTGGGATGCCTATTCAGGAGATGCAGCAGTTTGTCGCGTTGCAGAATAGTGAAGTCTCTACAATAACAGCAAGACGAGGATTTATAGAAACGTATCGCGGGAAAGTTATCGATCAAATGAAGGAGCTTGAAAAGACGCTGGAGAGAATCGATGATAAAATCAACAACTGTCCATCCCAAAGATTTCTCGTGAGAATAGTGGCTCACCTAAAAAGATACTCCTGCTATTTTTTCTAAATAAGCTTATTTCGACATTTCCTTGAATGCGGATGGACTGGGCTGGAAAGCAAACTTCGGAAGCTTAAGCAGAACAGCCACCAGCAATAACAGACTGCCGTTGATAACGAACACGACGGGAATGGACAATTGCGTTGCGAGAAAGCCTCCAATTAGCGGACCCATCAGCAGGCCTAGTTGATTGGCCGATTGATTCAGACTGAAAGCGCGACTGCGAAAGCCAGGTTCCGTATGGATAGCGATAAAGGCATTAAGCGCCGGAAATACACCAGCGAAAAAGAGGCCGTATACAAACCGCAAAGCACCGAATCCGATCAGATCATGAAACCATAATTGCAGTAAATTTCCGATCCCACCGCCGATGAGCCCGATGAACAGCACCTTCTCGTAGCCCCACTTACTTCCGAGCTTGCCCCAACGCGGCGCTGCGATCAATGTAGCGATGCCTACCGCAGAGAAAATAATACCTGCATAAAGCGATGCGGACGACTGGCTGGAGCCCAGCTCAAGCACATAGATCGTAAGCAGCGGCTCCACAATCATGATCGACGTCGATGTAATGAAGACAATGAACAGCGCGGAAACGAGCGTCCGATTGGCCGCCGCATCCTTCAGGTCGTTAAGCACTGCGGACCGCTTCGCTTCGGATTTAATAAAGGAAGGCTCCTTGACCCAAACCCATGCAATGATAAAGGCGATCAGTACCATCACGCCGGCCATTAAAAAAGTTTCACGTGTGCCGATCAGGTGACTTACAACCCCTCCCACAAGCGGTCCTAATACGGAAGCAGCTGCGCTGGAAGTGGAGATGATGCCAAGAGCATAACCAACATGTTTCTCCGGCGTATTGGTGGCTACCACGGCGATGGCGGACGGAATGTATCCCGCAAGTAAACCTTCCATAATTCTTACAAGGATAAGCTCATAAGGATTTTGGACGATGAAATATAGAAAATACGCGATCGACAGACAAATCCCTGCGCGAAGCATCATAGGCTTCCTGCCATACTTATCGGCCATGGAGCCCCAGAACGGAGCGATCAGTGCCGCGGCTAAAAACGTAATGGCGAATACGACACCTGTCCATAGCTCCAGATGGCTTCGTACACCTAGATCATCCTGCAAAAATATTGACATAAACGGTATGGATACCGTATAGGCCATACTAACGAGAAAAGTCCCTACCCACAGTACGAAAAGATTACGTTTCCAAGAATTGTCGATCAAAGAAGCACTCCCTTTTCTTCCGTTTGCCTACCATCATACCATTATTAAGGAGAGCTCCTCATAAAACGTTTTTGTAGGATGATAAAATGTAGTAATGGATACAGGCGCGCGAAGCCATTCCCCCAAAAAAAGGCCTGATTTCTCAAGCTTTTTTTCAAATTGGATGATGTGGACCCTTTGCATCTAAAAACTCTCTACTGTACGAATAGCGCGAATGATCATGTCTGAAGTAACAGGAAAGTTCATATTCCCCATTGTGCTTTCTGGCAGAAGGGAAATTCTCGAAATTTCATTCAATTCTTCCTGTGATAATTCGCGATGGATACCAAGCTCATTTAGCTTAAGCGGCAGCCCGATCGATCTGTAAAAATCACAAAGCTCCTTAATCTCCTGCTTCGAGCGATCTTCAAGTACGACCTGAACGAGAATTCCATATGCCACTTTTTCTCCATGATAAGCTTCGTGTGTCTCCGGGATGACCGTCAATCCGTTATGAATGGCATGGGCCGCTGCAGAGCGGCAGTTATCCTCCCCGAGTCCGCCGACCATTCCGCTGAATAAAATGGATTTGGCGAACTTGGCGATCCACTCTCCCGCTTTTCGAACGATTCCCGGTTCTTGAATATAGCCATTCGGTGACCCCAGAACAAAATGTACGCCATCCATAGTTACTCTTCTCCCCTACTGTGAATGTTGTTTAGAACTACCCGATTCAGGCGGTATAGAAGATTGTGAAAAATCCGCATTGCAGATTCACCTCCGCAGGCAGAGCATTGCCTGACCTTTACTATGAAGCTATCGTTCGCCGTTTCTTTAATGATGAACTTAAGATGAGTACATTTCTTTTTATGATTCTCGAAATTCAACGAGAAAAGGATGAGTTTGATTGTTTAACGCCATATCTACTCTGTCCATGAAATTACCCCAAGTTATCATTTTCCTTGCCTCTTCCAATGAAAAGTAACCTACCTCATCACTCTCAATACTTGTTGTTAATGAACCGTCAACTGGTTTACCTGTAAAAATGTTATTACATACCCCCCGAGTTATGTTCTGATACAATCCACAGAAATTAATTAATTCAACTTCGATTCCTGTTTCTTCTTTCACTTCACGGACAGCGGCTTCCCGAATAGTTTCCCCTTCTTCGACACATCCTTGTGGCATCTCCCATCCACGACGACCTCGCATTAATAGAATTTCGTTATTTTCATTGAGTACAATTACACTCGCTGAAACGATGAATTTCATCAGATGCGCCTCCTAAATCACACTTTATCACTTAAACGCTTTTATGTATTAAAGTATATAATGTCCGGATATTCCTGTAAACAATTTTCTTCCACGCTATGCTGCCCGTTAATTTAATCCCTTCACCTCCTCCCACACGCGTGACTAATAAACCCATATGGTCCTTCGACTTCACGCAAACCATCACTTAAGTGGCCAAAATTTCTTATAGCCGTTGAAGCATGATTTATCTTTTAGTGACAACGGAGTTCTTAATCTTCTTCAATTGCTGTTATGCTTACAGAGCCTTTCATTAAATAGCGATCTGTTAAAACAAACTTTCCACTTGTATCGACAAATACATTATTGCCGTTGTCTGAGGCTAAATAAGTCGCTACTTTTTGAAATGAACCGTAATCAATCAATACATTTTGACCGTTTTCAAAGTCGCCCATTGTGTTCGTACTCCCTATTCTTGGCAATATGGGTATTTGACGTCATGTTTATAGACCACCACTTCTGGTGCATTAACAATGGCTCACGTTTCGTCCCGCTCCAGATATCAAGCGAGCCAATTGCAAAGTAATCCAACTTGGAAATATCCAACTTTATTTGTCACTTCATAACTTTATTGTCTACTTCAAAACTTATTTGTCACCCGTCAACAACCAACCCGACAACAGCGCCCATTGACTTTCCATCCCCCACGTAATAAAATGTTTTTACGTAACATATTCATTGTATTGGAGGCAACCTCTCCATGCTAAACGATATTCAAGACAGCTATTACATCGAGTCCCCGGAACAGGCCACGGTCCTGCTGAACCCGATTCGCGGCGAAATTATCGCACAGCTTCTCGAACCGGGATCCGCCGCTGAGGTCGCTCGGACATTGGGAGAGACGGCCCAGCGTATCAATTACCATTTGAAGGCGCTGGAGAAAGCCGGACTCGTTCGGCGAGTCGGCACTCGCCAAGTCCGCAATCTCGTGGAGGTGCTCTACCGATCCATCGCCAAGACCTTCGTGCTGGCAGACTCGCTCAGCATGAAGCCCGAAACGGTGCAGAAGCTGAAGGATCAAAGCTCGCTAGCCCATCTCGTCACTACTTCGGAGCGAATTCGGAGGGACGCCATGCTGCTGATGGAGCAGTCCGATGTCGGGGCAACCATTCCCAGCGCAACGCTTCAACTGCAAGTTCAATTACCCAATGAGCAGCAGCGTCAAGCGTTCGTCGAGGAGTATGCCGCCATGGTGCAGCAGCTTGTAGAGCGTTATTCCGCCCCTGCGGGTGAAGAAGAACATGAGTCCTACCATGTACTAGTAGCCGTGTATCCCAAACCGAAAGAATGAGGAGGCCACTGCGATGAGCAATCAACGTGAACAAGAAACGAATGTACCGCCCAAAGAGGAAGCCCCTACGGCCCCTGTGTCGCCTGCGCCGCCTGTGGCACCGCCGACGCCTGTGATAACATGGGAACGGTCTGCACGACGCCCGAAGCAAACGAACAGCTCGAACACCCAGGTCATTCCCTTCGACGCTAAGCGCCGCCAAGGCGTACAAGAGTCTGAAGCTACCATCACCGTTCGCGAAATCCCTTCCCTGCATGGTGAGGAGCCCGTTCGTCTCATCGTCATCTCGTCCGGATTTGGCCAACAACTGCCTGCACACCGCAGCACGGTACAAGGAATGGCCGCTGCTTAATCGTATTAACCACCTTAATAACAGAAAGGATGATTCCTATGAGTTTCATACCTATGGTTGTTGAACAAACCTCGCGCGGCGAGCGTTCTTACGATATCTATTCCCGCTTGCTCAAAGACAGAATCGTGTTCCTTGGAACCGAAGTGAACGACCAGGTAGCCAATGCCATCATTGCGCAGCTGCTGTTCCTTTCCGCCGAGGATCCGGAGAAGGACATTTCACTGTACATCAACTCGCCTGGCGGCTCCACTTCTGCGGGATTGGCCATTTACGATACGATGAACTTCATTAAACCTGACGTGTCTACAATCTGCGTCGGCATGGCGGCATCGATGGGCGCCATTCTGTTAACCGCCGGAGCACCGGGCAAACGGTTCGCGCTGCCCAATGCCGAAGTCATGATCCACCAACCGTGGGGCGGCGCCCAAGGGCAGGCCAGCGACATCCATATTCGCGCCCAGCACATTCTCAAGACGCGCCAAACCTTGAACCGCATTCTAGCGGATACATCGAAACAGCCGATTGAGAAAATCGAACTCGATTCGGACCGCGACTACTATTTGGATGCCGAAGCGGCCAAAGCTTATGGCTTGATCGATAAGGTTATCGAGAAAATTTAACATCCTTCTATTAAACACGAAGGGCTGATCCGAAGTAGACACATCTACCTGGGTCAGCCCTTTGTGCTATGCGGATGTACAATGTCCGTCCCGGAACGGCATTAACCTTTTACCGCAGAACCTGTTATGCCTTGAATAATATATTTCTGTCCGATCAAGAATACGAGCAGCATAGGAACAATACCTGCAGACGTCGCAGCCATCATCCCGTTATAATCGATATTGAATTCCAGAATGAAGTTTTGCATCCCTAGCGGCACCGTGTACAGATCGCGATCTAACAGGAAAACGAGCGCGTTCTCGTAATCGTTCCAATGCCAGGAGAAATCGATAATGGCCAGCGTCGCGAGCGCCGGTTTGGCCAGAGGCAGCATCAGCTGAAAGAAAATGCGGAAGTGCCCCGCCCCGTCCACGAATGCGGACTCCGTAATCTCATGAGGAATCGACATGAAAAACTGTCTCATCAGAAATACGCCGAATATTGTGAACAATCCAGGTAAAATCAAAGCCCAATGCGTGTTATAAATGCCCACTTTATCAAACAGAATAAACTTAGGAACAAATAACACCTGAGGCGGCACCATCATCATGGACAGATAGAACATGAATAACGCGTTTCTTCCTTTGAATTCAACGCGCGAGAATCCATAGGCAGCCAGTGACGATAAGAATGTAGCCCCGATCGTGCAAATGACCGCGATTTTCAAAGAGTTCCAGTAATACGTAACGAAACTTTCCTTGCCTGTCCACACTTTCATATGGTGTTCTAATGTCACTTTATCGGGAATCCACTGGATCGGATATTGAAACACTTCGTTCGGCGTTTTGAACGAGGTGCTGATCATCCACAGAAACGGCATGATCATGAAAAAGCCCAGAAAAAGCATAATAATCGTTGTAAGGATCTTCGTTGATTTCATCTCCATATTTGTATCACCCCGGTCGATTGACTTAATAATGAACCCAGCGCTTCTGACCGACCCACTGAACCATTGTTATAATAAAAATGATGGCGAACAGCACCCATGAGATGGCGGAGGCATATCCCATTTCGTAATAGCGGAAAGCGTTGTGATAGATGAAGAGGGATAAAATCGTCGTGCTGCCGCCGGGTCCCCCTTGCGTGACCGCTTCAATCATTCCGAATGTTTTCATAGACGTAATAAGTCCTGTAATCAGCAGCAGGAACGTAGAGGGACTGACCAACGGGAAAATAATTTTCCATACCGTCGTCCACGTATTAGCGCCGTCAATTTTGGCCGCTTCCATCTGCTCCTGCGGAATTTCTTGAATAGCAGCCAAATAAATGATCATATTGTACCCGAGTAAAAACCACACCCATATGATGTCTATCGCATACATGGAAGATGTCGTTGTCGACATCCAGCCCGGCGGGTGTTCAATCCCTATAGAGCGAAGAAAGCCGTTAATCGGTCCTTGCGTCGGTTGAAACAACAGCATCCAGACGAACGATACGGCGACACCGCTTGTAATGTAGGGCATGAAAAACATAGCCCGAAGCAGGCTTTTGACATACACACTGCGGTTTAGCACAAGGGCTACCACAAACGCCAAACCGATGGAAATCGGGACTGCCGCAAGGAATAGTGCCGTTTTCTTCAAAGAAACATAAAAAATAGGATCTTGAAACAGTCTCGTAAAGTTATCCAGTCCCACCCATTGGATATCCGGGGATGTATATTTATAATTCGTAAACATAATGCCCAATGAGAAAATCGCAGGAATCACAAAGAATAAAATGACGCCCAACATATTAGGTAAAATGAACAAGTAGCCTAATCTCTGTTGTTTTTTTGCCCAGTTCATGCGTCTAGCCCCTCCTTTTTGAACGAAAAAGGGGAGGTGCCTCTTTGCCTGATGCAGCTCCCCTTTTTTCTAGCTTATTTCTTATTTTTAGCCAAATAATCGTTATGGCGTTTGACCGTATTTTTCAAGGTATCGTCCAAAGATTGTGCCTTCAAGAAATACTTCTCGTATTCTTCTCTTCTTGCATCGACAACTTGTTGAGGAATCGTCGCCGTGAATGTCGGGAACTTGCCGAATACGACTTTTTTGAGCGAGTCGACATCGTAGGTCTTCTCATTGTCGCCCAGCAGCAATTTCAAGGCTTCTTCCACATTCGCATCCTTCGAGGATGGGAGGCGTCCGCCGGATGCAAGCGGCAGCATGCCCCCGTCTGCGTACCATTTCAGGAACTTCCAGGCCGCATCTTTATTCTTCGAATTCGGGTTAATGGAGATCACATCGCCAAGTCCGCCCGGATATTTAAAAGTCGTTTGATCCTTCGTTACTTTCGGAACGGTAGCGAAAGCAATCTTGAAGTCGCGCGGGAAGTCTTTCATGTTGTTGGATGAGCGGAAAACGAACTCGCCTGCGCCCAGCATCGCGGTTTCACCTTTCAGGAACATCGTATCCGTCGGCATTTTGCTCGTAATCTGCTCGCCGAGAAGCGGCATCGATTTGTCGGTATACATCATGTTAAACATCGACTCATACGCTTTGCGAACCGAAGGCTCGTCCAAATTGGAGGTGCCGTCCGCTTTCGTAAACCCTGCTCCCGCATTCGAACCGTCGAAGAAATTCGTGTAGCCGGAGATATGCTGCGTGAAGCCCCAACGTGTGCCTTTTTTCAGCTTAGCGGCATACTGCTGCAGATCTTCCATTGTCCAATCCAAGGAAGGGACAGCAAGATCAGCTTCATCCAGTGCATTTTTGTTCAACCAGATGAACGAGACGTTCTTTTTGGTAGGAAGTCCGTAATACTTGTCCTTCACTTTCCAGTCCTTCGCGTCCGCGCCCATTTTCTCATCGATGTTGTAATCCTTAAATTCGCTCAAATCGAGAGCAGTCCCCGCTTCAACCCGCTTCGTCAACAGAGGCAACGCATAGTTCACATACAAATCAATGCCTTGATTCGTTGTCAGCGCGGTATCCAGCTTCAGATTTCCGGCATCGTCATTCACAAACCGCTCATATTTGACCTGAACATCAGGGTTCTTGGCATTCCAATTATCAATCACGGCCTGCGGACCGGATTCTGCCGGCACACCGCCCCACAACGTTAATGTCACGGATTTCTTCGCATCGGGAGCCGCACCTGACGTATTGGAGCCAACCGCCTTCTCACCGGATGCCCCGCACCCTGCGGTGATGCTCAGCAAGACCGTTGCGGACAGAAGACTTAGCATGGTGGTTTTCATATTCTTCTTCATTTGACCCTCCTGAATTTCTGATGTCGTCTGGCTATAAGGTAACTATAGCATCAGGGCTATTCAGTTCGAAGGAACAAATTCTTGTTCTTATAGCACAAAAGTTTGATTTCAGCCTTGCTGCCGAAACACGCTTGGGGGCTTGCCGACTTCCCTGCGAAAAATCCGGGCAAAATAATTCTCATTGGAAAAGCCGACCTTAGCACCGATAAGTGCGATGGGCTCATCCGTTTGCAGCAGCAGCTCGCACGCCTTCTCCATACGAATGCCCGTCAAATATTCGGTGATCGTTTTCCCGGTTTTTTTCTTAAACAGAACGCTGAGATACTTGTCGTCCATCATGGCAACCCCCGCGAGCAAAGATAGAGGTAAATCTTCCTCATAATGCTGGTTCAGGTAGGCGATGACTTTATTAATTTCGGCATGGTCCGTAACTTCATAACTAGATTCCTTCCAGTATGCCACATACATTTCGATCCTATGCTTGAATAGCAAGCCGGCCGCTTCATGCGAAACCGCCTCTGCATACACCTGGGTTTGTGAGACCGGAGCGCCGGCAAGATCCGCGAACAGACGGTCAAGCCGCATAGCGAACTCCTTCACCCGCAGCACCGACAGCTGGGCCTCCGCCATCCACGACCAAATCTCCTGCCAGGCGTGAAGTAAATTAGCTTGATTTCTTTGTTCGAACGCCTGAATCAGATTCTTCTCTAGCAGCCACGGTACATTGGAAGAAGCATGTCCTTGTGGGCTCTCCACTTTCGGCTGATAGAGGTAGACGCCCTTCCGGCCGCCATACCATAACTCCGTTACACGGACAAGCATCCCCTGCCATACCTGCTGCAGGTCATCGGGCTTGAATCCGGACGCAACAACGACAATGGCATCGCAGCTGCGCTGCTCGCCGGTTTGCAGGCTAGGCCGGATACCTTCAGGCATGCTGAGGAACACCGTTGTTAAGCCATGTTTCGTATACAGATGAGCCCTGCTGCCAGGAGAAGCATGCTCCAAGTCCAAGACCGGCAGACGCGCCAAATCCTTTTTATCGAAATCGGCTTGACCATGCAGGATAAGAAGCAGCATATTCGGACGAAACGTTTCGTCAAACTGATTAGGGCCGGCTGCGGTCCGCTCTTGTGCGGGGGTTACGTGATACAGCGCTTCGCAATAATCGTCCAACTCTTTCGTCATTAGACGGGTACTGCGTTCCAACTCGACTTTCACCTTTGCAAGCGCTTCGGACATTTTATCGGGAGTCAAATACAGCTTCAGGACATAGCCGGAGGCTCCAAGCTCCATCGCTTGTTGAATATAGGCAAACTCGTTCATGACCGTGAGCATAATGAAGCTTGTTCCGAGCTGATCCTCGCGTACCTGGGCGAGCAGCTCAACGCCGTTCATCACCGGCATCATAATATCGCAAATCACCAGATCCGGCTGGTACGCGCGAATAAAATCCAAAGCTTCCTGCCCGTTGCCGCACTCCCCGATCACTTTAAAGCCGTTAGCCTCCCACGGCATCCCTTTGCGAATGCTGCGTCTTACGAAGGCCTCATCCTCAACCAAGAGAACCGTCCACATGCAAGCTTTCCCCCTTCAAATATGGTGGCGACAGCAGGAGAAGCATGCGAAGCCTTACGAGCGTTCCCATCTCCAGTCTCTCCAGCGTGATCTTCCCCTGCTTCCGGTACAAGAGCGCCAGCCGCTCTTCCAGATTTTTCAGTGCAATGCCGTTTCCCTTCTTGGTCGAAGAGAGGCTGCCGCTGTTCTTCAGCCCGACGCCGTTATCCTCAACCTCGATGACGAGCTCATCTTCCTCCCTGCGGAACCGAATGTCGATTCGGCCTACTCTGTCCAAGTTCGCAAACCCGTGGTAAATGCTGTTCTCAATCAGCGGCTGCAAACTTAGCTTGGGGACGAGGGCAAATCTGAGCTCCGGGTCGTAGGAAATGGCCACATCGAATTCCCGGTCGTAACGAAGTTTCTGGATGCTGATATAGCTTTGAGCGAGCTCGATTTCATGCTCCAGATGAATCAAATCCACGTCTAGCCGAATCCCCGCCTCCAGCAGCTTCCCCAGCGACTCGCATACCTCGGGAATTTGCTTGTTGCCAATCTCGATAGCCAGCCATTTCACCGTATTTAACGTATTTAACAAAAAGTGCGGATTCATCTGCGAGAGCAGCATTTGGAACCGCATGGATTCCTTGTTGCGCTCCTCTTCCTTCAGCCGGTGCAGCAGATTTTCCACATCCCGGACCATGTTGTTAAAAGCCTGAACAAAGGTGAGAATCTCTCCCTTGTAGCTCTCCTCAGGCAGTTGGATCTTCAAATTCCGGCGCACCACGTCGGACATTTTGCGCTGCAACAGCTGCAGCGGCCGGGTGATGGTCGTCGATATGAGAAAGGTCATCACAATGAACAGCACCGCAATGAACAGCGTTGTTAAGATGTATGATTGCTGCAATTGATTTACTTTTTGGAATAAATATTTCGTTGGAACACTCTTGATCAAGAACCAGTTCAAATTCGGAATTTTCGAATAGCTGATAATATGATTATTCTCCACCTGCGAGCCCGTCGGCTCCCAACTCGCGACTTGAAGCGGATTGGGGATCGCGTCGTTATTTCCCTCCGAGCTGCGCGCATGGATTTGGCCTTCCGAGGAAGCCAAGACGTACTGCTCTTCGTTAACTTGGCTGGGAATGGCGCTTCTCAGCCAGCTGCGAAAGTCAACGCCGATGCGGATCACGGCGTAGATGCGATTATTTTCGTCCCGCAGCACTTTATACATCGTCAGCAAGGAAGGGTTAATGCCAAACACAGAGTCAGGCCCCCCTTCCTCCAGCAGCCAGCTGGACAACGATTTCCCTTGGAAAGCCTCCTGCACTCTCGGCTGAGCAGCAATTGTCTCATAATTTAGAATACGGTTAGGTCCATACGACATGTACACATGCCGATCGGCATCTAGAATGGTGTAATACACATAAGAATTCGCTAGAAACACGCTATTGTTAATGGCATTGAATTTCTCTTCGATTTTCAGCTTCTGCTGAACAGCCGTATAGGAGAGGCCGGATTCCGGATTTTTGAGCATCGCCGTCAGGAAAGAATCTTGTTCAATGAGCGTAAACGTTTTCTCGGAAACGCTTAATAAATTTCCCAATGACGACGTAATCGTTGTCATCTGTTCGAGGTTTTGCGAACTGACTTGCTCTCTCATTAACGTCTCGAACTTTTGAACATGCGTCATGTTCAGAAGGATGATCGGCAGTAGAATAATTAACAGGAAAGCTAAGAACAGCCTGTACTTTAAAGTTTGCGGTATCCAATGTCGCACGTCCGTGTCCCCTTATTCCGTCTAATATGCGTCTAGTATACTTGCTTGCCTAGAAAAAACAAAACGGCACAACAATAAACCCGGGGATGTTCATCCATCTCCGGGTTTATTTGCAAGTCTATTGGTCAGCCGATACGCGGCATCCACTCCACTCAAACCCGGATCAAGCCGCCCCGCGATACCGTCAGCTTCTCCCAGCCGGTATCCGTAATCAGATACGTGTCCTCGATGCCGACTACACCGCGCCCGGGGAAGGTGAACTTAGGCTCGATCGCGATGACCATGCCGGGGGCCAACGGATATTTGAAGCCCTTGGCGAGAACGGGCAGCTCGTCGATCTCGAGCCCGATGCCGTGACCTAGGAATTTCACTTGGTCGGCGCCGTACCCCATGAAGTGGTCGCTCAGCCCCGCTTCCTGCACTTGATCCAGCGCGAGCAGATACAGATGCTCGGCGATCGCCCCAGGCTGCAGCCTGGCTTCCGTAGCACGGAGTACCGCCTCCGCCGCGTCATAAGCCTTCTGCAGCTCCGGGTCCAAATCGCCGATCACCAGCGTGCGCGTCTGATCGATTAAATAGCCGTCCGTCATGCACCCGATGTCGACGAGGATCGGTTCGCCGCGGCGTATGAGCGCGCGGCCTGAGCTCTGCGGGCTGGACGGGTGAAGCCCCGTGCCCCCGGCCGGCCCGTCGAAATAAGTGGGCACCGCCGCCGATGCGCCAGCCGCCACCATTCCGGTGATCAACTCGGAATTGTACGCGCGCATGCGCATCAGCCCTTGGTGCCCGCGCAGCCGGAGCTGATGCTCAATGAGCGCCATCAGCTCAAACTCCGCCATCCCCTCGCGCACGAGGGGGATGACCGCCTCCAGCGCCGCATCGACGATGCGCGCGGCCTCGCGAATCGCCGTGACTTCGTCCGGCGATTTGATCATTCGCTGCTCGCGCACGAGCAGCGAGCCGTCCTCCCAGACCGCGCCGGGCAGCGCGGTCTGGAGCTTGCTATACAGCTGGACCGGTAGAACGTCCAGCTCGGTTGCAACCCGCAGCGGGGTGTCCGCTGCGGAGCCGTTCGCGCTGCGCGCGCGAAGACGCTCAGCCAGCGTCTTCCAGGACCCCAGCGACTGTACGTCCGCAAACGCTTCCTCCGAAGCGCGGATCAGGCTGCGGCGGACGAGATACAGCGCCTCGCCCTCCGCCGGGATGAACAAATACCCCGTTTGCATCGAACCGCAATAATAATATATATCCACGTGGTGAGTGACCAGGAAGCCCGACCACCCCCGCTTCAACAGCTCCACCTGCAGCAGCTGCTGCCTTTGTCGATAAATTGTCATGCCTACCTCTCCTAACTCGGCCTAATGTACACCTCACCTTCTATTATACATTCAAAAGACCATTTCCGCAGACCCCTTAATCGTCCACGTAATCGGCTGCATGATTGTATAGGTCCGCGGATAGTTCAAACGAATGAACATGATGACGCCAGGCCGCTCCAGCGTGACCGAATACCCATAAACCGGATTGGTATATGTATATGGAAAGACTTCCCCGTCATTAACGATCTTAAATACCTCCACCTCAACTCTCTGCTGCAGAAACGTTCCGGGCAGCGGATCATTCGCTGCGTCCAGCCTCAGATTCGCCTGCAAATATTGCAGAGCCGCAGTTTTTGCCTTGCTCTCATCGATCGCAGGAATGCCTCTGGCCAGCTTCGACTGATCGCTTTGCTGGGCGGCGGCATGTACTGCCCGGTTCAAAGCGTGCTTGCCGCGAAACAGCGTGTGCAACGCCACTTCCTCATCCGCTTGTAAGGCAAACATCGACATGATGACTGCACTCAGCAGCACCATCAACAGTAGCTTATACATGGCATCCCCTCAAACCTTAAGGCACATATTCGCTCATCTTCATGCCGCTTGCTCCCATCCGGTCCAGCTCGGAAGGAACGGGTATGCCGATCAATCGGTCAATGACGAAAAGTCGATGATACGGATACGTCAACTTTAGCCGCAATCCGGTCCCTCGCCTAACCGGCGAATTGCGGTCTGTGCCCCAGTTACCGTCCGTCGTGTCAACGGTGTACACGAGATCTTCAGCAATGAACCCTCTGGCCTCCATACGGGCTTTCGAATCCCGAATCATCACGCTATCAATATAACCGTGCATTCCATTAGCACCAATCTCCAGCAAATAGTCAACCTCCTTTTGCAAAACGGCCTGCCTGACAATCAGCACATGCTTATACACCGGTGCAAACATAAGCCAGCAAATCACTGCAGCAAGCAGAACGAACACCAAAATCTGCTTCATGGATCAATCCGCTCAATCGTCCCATTCAATCTTGCACCGCTCGTATGCACCTGGGCACGCGTACCCGCGCTTCCCCCAAGCGAATGGTTATAAATTACGATTACCACCATAATCAGCATTACCGTCATTAGAATCGACCTCATAACAAAATGTCCTCTATGCCTAAGGTTTCAATGCCGAAATTTCCGTATTCGCTTTGCTGCCGTGTGTTGAAATATTCCGTCTTAACCCTGTCGAACCGTCGTTGACAATTGTCGTAAAAAGAAAAGCCACCACAATCAGCATCATAACGGTGATCAAAATATTTCTCATACCTACCCCTCACGCTCCTTAATTAATCGCATCAAATAAACGTTGGCCTTCCGCAATCCACGGATACATGAATACCCGAAACGTATTCATAATCGGCAGGCCGGCAAGCACGAACAACACATACGACACAGTTTCCTTTCGGCTGTCCCGGACGAGATCCATCTTTTCCTTGTAATCCTGAACGCGCTGTTGCAGCAGCTCATAATAACGGGCATGCTCGTTCAGTCTTAGCGCATTCAGCGTCTCCCCGAAGCTGTGCGCTTCGTCAGTTCCGAGCCTCATTTTAAACCGCACAATCGCCGCCTCAGAACCTTCGTACCACTCATTCAGCAGAAGTCCGAACTGCGTCCGGATTGTCCGCACCTGAGACGAGCATAGCGACAGCTTGGTGTGTAAACTCATTCGGGATTCATTGTAATACAGCAAATGATGACTAATGACATAAATCTCCCGAACAATGCGATGCGCCCTTCTGGCCTTCAATTGCATCAATACCCTTCTATCGAATAACAGAAGAACGAGCAGGCACGCACCTCCTGCCATAACAAAGGCGGGTTCTATGTGTAAAGTGAACATCGGCCGCTTCCACGCGGCATATCCTGCGCCGATCATCATGAATGCGCCGCATACCAGAAGTCTTCTAACGCCTTCATATAGGCCGCCGTTTATGCGAATGCCGCAGCCCAACAGAAGCTGTTGCTTCTCTTCCACCATCTTCGCTTTCAAACCTAACAGCTTAAACAACCAGGACGGGAGCTTCGCGTCCTTCACCAAGGTCATGCGCTCTAAAGGTCTCCACCTTCTCACACGGACAGGAACAAGATGAAAACCGTGATATAGAGCCATCAAAACAAATACGAATAGCAGCAAATTAGATGCGATTGGCATCATGCCGGACCTCACATTCTCCGCATTGACAAGTAAATCCCCATCAAAAAGGATACGAAAATTAACAAAAGCGCATCGAGCAGCATATTTCGCCCTACCGGGTCAACAATGTAATACAAATAAGCATTGTCTGCATTAACCTTGAAATTAATAAACAGAAACAAACCGAGAAACAAAATCGGCGAGAAATTGGCAATCCGAATCTCCAATAACCGGTTGCGCTCCATTTGATCGAAACGCTGCGCTTTTCTCATGGCGGCTATCAAATCCTTCAAGCTATCCCCGACATAACATCCTTCTGCCAGAGCAACGCGTACAATACCAATGAAATAATCCCCCCAGGTATGGCCGAGTGTAAGCGAGAAAATACGCAAACTCTCCTCCGTGTCCCTTTGAGTCATTAAATTGCGGTATAGCTGCTCAAATACGGGCTTGATCGGGTATAAAATACGATTTTCCTCCAAACAGTACTTCAATGCGGACTTCAAATTTTTATTCGGATCCACCATGTAGTACTGATAAAATATTTCCACTGCAGGCAGAAACTCCAGCCTGGTTTGCAGCCGGATACTGACCAATTTGAGCCGAAGCATGAAGTAAGGGAACGATGCGCCAATCAGTGTCAACACCGTCACTCCTTTGAAAGACTGAAAAAACAACAGCCCTGTCAGCAGCCCGGCCAGAGATAAAATCACACTGAACATCAGCATCGCTTGTACACTGAAGCCCGTTTCGACGGATTCCATCAACTCCCTCACATGCCGAAACAGCCGGCTCCTATTTCCCAAAAATTCGCTGAAACGATGGTTAATCGCAGCCGTTTTGACATATTGCAGCCTCCACCTGGATTCACGCTGTCGGATAGCGGCGTGTAAAACGGATCGCACAACCACAAAAACCAATAGAAACAGCAGTAAAACAAAGACATATTTGGCGACAATCATTCCATTACTCGCCTTCTTTCTCAATAAAACCGAGCTTCGACAGCACAGCATGTCCCTCTTGGTCAGACTTGCTGATTTTCCGCGATGCAGGTTGCGACAATTTCCCGGGAAATTTCCATCCATCTGTCGACTTGTCATAAACTGCGAGATCCGTGACGCAAACCTCCCCATTCTCGAAACGATATTCGACGATCCGCACAATTTTTCGTCTCCCGTGAACGACAGCCATTTCCATCCCGATTTGTGTCACAAACTCCGTGATCCGTTTCGTTAACCGCAAAGGATCCATCCCTCGGCCATCCAACATGCACATATCCGTGAGCGCATCGGGAACATCCTCCAATTCACTAACATGGACGGATGTAATGCTGCCCTCATGCCCGCGCGTACAAGCTCTGACATACAGATTCGCATCCTCATCCCGAATTTCCGCATGACAAATCCGTTTCGGCGATTGCCTAAGCGCCAACTTAAAAGCCTGCAATCCGGAATGCCGGGAATCCTCCTCGTCAATTTCATATTCGACGATATTTTTGTACGGGAAATCCTTCTTCAAATTTAGTTCGAACCTAGATTCGATCGTGATAATCCTTTCGTTATCATCCATCTCCGCAATGATTGCCTTAATCAGGTTCGTTTTCCCTGAATTCGTCGGACCAATCACGACCATATTGAAATACGACCGGACCAGGCAGCGAATCAGTTGTTCCATCCGTGCATCCATCGTCGCAAGCTCTGCAGTAGCCAACGAAGCCAAATCAAACTTTTTCACCGTGTAAAAGCGGATCGTCAACGTCGGCTCCGACGTGAACCCGAACCCTGTCATCGTAACCCGCGACCCGTCCCGCAGCACGACCTCCGCCCACTTTTTCCTAGGACTCAACGTATCGTTATTAAAAAGCACCAGGTTTTGCTGAATTCTTTCCAATTCTCGCACGGACGGCAGCGTATAAGCAGAAGGAAGAGCGCATCCGCCCCGCACCTCGAAGATCTGCCTACCCACTACCTGTATCTCCTCAAGTCCCTCCTTTCGCTTCAAAACAAGCTCAAGCACATTCATCCCTATAATTTCTGCAAAAACCGCCTCCGGCAGCGACGTATATCCGCTAAATCTAGGAGGTCTGCCTTTCAGGCTTCTTTTGGAAACTATATCGTCAATCATGGCAAGCAGCTTTCCACGCTCTTCCTCATATCCGAGAATGGCCCGATTCAGCGTTTCGTTATAGCTCTGCTTCTCCTCGTCCGTCCTCCCCTTGATCGCGACAAGTTCGCCCCGTATCTCCTGCACCCATTGATAAAACAAGCTATCTTCCATCTCCGCACGGCCGGACCTGCCAGTTCCATCAGACAGGTGTTGGGGACTTATTCTCGAAGCTAACCCGTCATCATTGGCATCGCTCTTTCGTTCATGCATATAAGTAATAATCGAAAACCTTTCCTCGTTCACTCCCTTCATCTCATCCCCCCTTCTTCAGCTTGCCGTTCTTCTTCCTGCCATCAGCTTCTGCAGCCATGTGATCTGCCTAACATTCACTTTCCTCGATAGGTGGTAGTAATCTGCGAGCTTCAGGGCCGCAACTTTGATCTCCTCATACATGGGATGATTGGGACTGAACATCTCAAGCAGCTTCCCTTGATTGCATCGAGACAGCGCATCCGCATGCCTGGATATTTGCCCGACCAATGGCAGCTGTGTTTCTTTGCGAATATCTTTAATCGAAAACTCATGATTTCTGGAGTGCCGCTCCATCTGAACCGCCATTAACTCGAAACTATTCGGCTGGAGCCCAAAAACCGAACCAACCTGCCGGATCCACCGCGAGAAATCCTCTTGGAAATGGGCGATGTCTGCCGTAGTAACGACAACCTTGCTATCGGCCTCCAATAATCCGCACACCGTCGCCGCATTGTCCCAATACGCATTAACCTCAATGATGCAGATATCAAAGGCACGCCGCGCCACGCGAAGCAAATGTACAATTTCCGAGGGTGTGAAAAATTCCGCCTGCTCCCGGAGCATATTTCCGTACAGCACATGAAGCCCATGCGCTTCCTTGGGTTGGTCGCATACAAGCAGCAGCCTTTCCGCCGTGAGACTCTGCGCCTTTAACTCCGCACGCAGTCCATCGAGCGTGAACACTTGCTTATCTTTGCCTAAATAACGGTGAAGCTTGGAGCTTTTCAAATTCAAACACAGGTAGCCAACCTTAAGGCCGGTCTCCAACGCAAGCAAATACGCCACTCCAAAAGAGGCAATCGTTGTTCCTATATTCGGGGTAGAACCGATGAAAGTAATCAGCTTACCTGCCGGCTCTTGAAGCTCCCGGTCGCCTGCTCCACCATCCACCCAAGCCCGAATATCGTCTGCGATTACTGCCGTGCTGCGCCCTGGCTGAATATAGTCCAGCCGCATCCATTTGCACATTTTGACATACTTCTCATTGATTGTAACGTCATGATAGTTCGAGAGCAGGACAATAACTTTCATCTCGCCGTTCATCTGCAGCATCCGTTCAAGCAGCTCTTCCAGACCGCCGAAGTCAAGCACCCGATCGGAGATAATCGCATGCGATAACGTCATCTCCGCCAAACGAGCCTCCAACTCAGCCGCCGTAGATGCCACCACCCAGCTCAAGGGCTGTTCATAAACCACATGAATAATTTCGTCAATTAATCGTTCATCCGTTGAAAGTAATCCGACATTCCACTTTCCATCCAAGCTCCATCCCACCTTTCCCCCCTCTAGTTAGGCTTCATTCTTCCCGCAAAATCGAAGAGGAGCTGAACGCAATGACCAGCTTGGCTTTCTTCGGGCTGCACAAACGGTCGATCTCCAACCACTCATTCTCCGTTAAATTCAGGTTAATTTGATCAATCGCACCGTTAGCCTCCAACCGGGACGCATACATTTTCTCTTGATCTCCCTCTACCTTGGACAGAAGATTGGGATTCTTCGGATTATCCACCTCCACGTTCGATGATGATTTGACAGACGCGACCTTAATCTCCTTCTCATCAAAAAGCCGCCGTGAACTGCCGTCAGTCCCCGACACATACAGCCGGACTCGGTCACCCGCGCGAATTCCATTCGACACCGACAACACATACTCTTTTGGAATTTGAAATGTGGCTTGCAATTCGTTCGGCAGCAGATGGTAGCGGTTCACCTTCCACTTCAGAATCGGCTCCTCCTTCCCCAGCGGAATCAGCGTCTCCTGCCCAACAATCTCCTCCAATCGGGATAGCATACTACTTGTATAACTTCCTTTCTGTATAGACCTAAGCTCCACCATATCCTCTTGAATCAAAACGCCCGCCCTGATAAAATCCCTCGGAACCGCCACCTGAACAGTCTGCTGCATCTCCACCTGATGGACTTGCAGCAAATATAGGCCATATACAAGCAACGCCGCCAATACTGCAGACACCAATGCGATCAGTAAACTTCTTCTGCGATTCAACCTATCACCTCCCTTCCCTCAAACGCTGCATTTTCTAACAAAAACAAAAAAACGCAAACCCCGGAGATTCATCCGAAATTTGCGTTCTTCGCAAAATAAAAATATCACAGAAACTGCCATTTTTCAATAGAAAAATATTACGTTTTTCCGGCACGATCCCTTTCACTCAGAAAACTCTCTACCCTTGGGCTCTATGACCCGACCGCACCCTAAAAACGCAGCCGCCTCACAGTCCCAACTCTCTCTGTTCCCCCTTCCCTTCGGACATTATCCCTTCCACTCAGAAACTCTCTATTCACGGGCTCTATGCCACGAACGCAACTGCCCATGCTGACAACAACCTCTGCTGCCCCTCCTTCGAACACTATCCCTTCCACTCAGGGACTCCTATTCATGTGGCTCTATGCCCCCGAACGCAATTGCCCATGCTGACAACAACCTCTGCTGCCCTCCTTCGGGCACTATCCCTTTCATTCAGGGAATCTCTTTCCATGGCTTCATGTCTATTGCTTCATCCCCTTTTGTATGTATCACAGAATTAGCCATCTAAAGCATTATCACATCAAAATATTAAAGCGCTTTCAATCCTTTGGTTACAAGGCTCTCCCCTCAATACTTCCCCCTTCACTTTCGTGACCACCTTCCTCAACCTCATCACTTTGTAGATACAACAGAAAAAAACAAACGCCAACTACAACGCAGCCAAGCCTCTGCTCTTCCTCAAGCCCCGAACACAAAAAGCCCCATTCCTCACAGCACAACTCCCCTTCCATTGCAGATACAACAGAAAGAGCAGTGCGGAGAAACGGAGCCCCTACCCAACTCGAGCCAAAAATTATTGTGCTTTATTGCACTTCCGCAAGCGTCGGCAGCGCAGGTATAGCACCGCGGCGCGTTGTAGTGATAGCACCAACGCGATTGGCGAAGCCAAATACGCGCTCGGCGACACCCGCCTCAGCGAGCGCATCAACGATACCAGCTGGCGTCACGCCCAGCGACGCCAGCTGGTAAAGCATGCCGCCGACAAAGCTGTCGCCGGCACCCGTCGTGTCCACGGAAGCCACAGGCGTGCCGGGGATCACGACGTCCTGCCGCGCGCTCACCACGCGGCAGCCGTCAGGACCTAAAGTGATGATAATCACTTTAGGTCCGCGCTGCAGCAGCTGCTGCGCCCCCGTGGTCGCGTCCACGCCGAGGAGGAATTCGATCTCCTCCTCGCTGACCTTGACCACATCCGCAAGCTCCAGCTGCGCAAGGATTTCCGACCGAGCCGCGTCAGCGCTCGGCCAGAGCGCCAGGCGCACATTGGGGTCGTACGACACCAGTGCGCCAAGAGCTTTGGCGCGGCGCGCGGCGTCCAGCGTTGCGGTGCGGCAAGGCTCGGCGATCAGCGACACCGAGCCGAAGTGAAAGACCGCAGCGTCCTCAAGCCACTGCGCCTTCACTTCGTCAGCGCGCAGCAGCATGTCCGCCGCCGGATCTCGGAAAAACAAGAAATCGCGCTCACCATCCGCGCGCAGCGATACGAATGCCAGACCGGTCTTCGCCTCGTCGGTCTGGATCACAGCCGTTTGCACACCTACTTCGTCCAGTGTGCGTACGAGAAAATCGCCGAAAGGATCCCGGCCGATTTTGCCGATAAACCTGGCGTCGCCGCCCAGCTTGGCGACCGCCGCAGCAACATTGGCCGGTGCTCCGCCGGCCGCCCGCTGGAAGCTCGCGACGTCGGCCAAGGCTTGTCCGTTGACGTCCGGCACGAAATCAATAAGCAGCTCACCCAAGCATACGATACAGGTTTTTCCCATTAATTATTCCCCTTTACTGTGGTATCCCAATGCGTTCATCACATAGGTTGTTGTTTGTCGAATAAGCATGTCGATATCCGGGCGAGGGTCCGTAAATAACGGCTCGAAGAAATCTCTTTGCTTATAGAAGAAGATCGAGCCCAATACAAACATGAGCGTACTATCCAGCGATTCAAAATGATATAGCCCCTCCTGCCGGCCTTTCTCCAGTAGTGCTCTCACCTTGGACCAGACGGGGAAAACCAGATCTCTCATTTTCTCCATCCGCGGGGTTAAGGTGATGATCTCCATCTGCAAAATGCTGATCATTTGCGGATCCTGATTCCGGATTAAAATAACTTCTCTGATTATCGCTTTGATTCCTTCTACAGGGTCTTGAATGTCCAGGAAGTCCCCAAGCTTGTGAGACGGAAAATACTGATGAAAAATCTCGTAGAAAACGCTCTCTTTTCCGCCAAAATAATAGGAAACCAGAGCCACATTGGCCCCGGCTTCCTCACATATTTGACGGACGCTAGTAGCATCGTAACCGTGTTGGGCGAACAGCTTTTTGGCAGCCAGTACAATCTTCACCTTCATGTCCGTTACTTGTTGTGCCATACGATAGCGCCCCTTCCTACTGAATAATGTTATGCAGTTTGTGAACGATGGGCCATCGCAGGCGCTGCCTTTGCTTTTTTCGCAAATACAACGATAATATCAACTACGAGTGCAATAGCCGCGATCATAAGCAGGAACCCAACCTCTGTCCCTACGCCGGGTCCGCCGAACAAAATGTTCATTAATCCGTTGACCGCATACGTTGCGGGAAAAGCATTGCTTAAAGAATGATAGAAGCTCGACAATAGCTCTCTCGGTACGATGGCTCCGGACGATACGAGCTGCAGAGACAACATCGCGATGTTAAATAGCATACCTGCGTTCCCAAACAAAGTCAAAAACATCTGAGCAACAAAAGCGAAGGTCAGCAGGAACAAGGATTCGAATCCCCAAAGCGCCAAGAACCCCTTCTCCACATGTCCGCCCAAAGCAACGACCATCGAGGCGCTGATCAGGCCTACCACCACCGCGGCGACAACGGTCAAAGCCAAACGTGCTCCCAGTTTACCCCGTTTGCTTACGGAAGCCCCAAGTATATTCGTAGAAACGCTGAAATTCATTCCCATAATCATAGTACCTACGATCGATGCCAGCACAAGCATCATAGGAAGCATCTGATTAGGCATATCTTTTACCTTATTCGTGCTTTGAATATCGGAGGTTACTTTCGCAGCCAAGCCCTGCGCAATGGTCCCCGCTTGATCGGCAGGAAGATTCGGGTTCATCTGAGTAAGCACTGCGGTAGCTCCTGCCGCTACAGCTTCTTTATTCACGGTTGCCGTAATATTGGCGGCTACTGCCTGCATGACGGACTTCGTCATTGAAGGGTTCGACTCATTGATTGTATAAGAGATCGGAGCCGTTTGCCCCGGTGTTTGCAGCTTTTTGGAGAAGTCCGCTGCGATGTGCATGACCATCTGAACGTCGCGGTTATTCAGCATCTCTTGCGCCTGGTCGTTCGAAGCTATCAGCTCCGTCTGGAACGGCAGGTTCCCTTGCAAGTTGCTTACCACTTTGCTGCCCAACCCCTGATCCTCGTTCACAATGGCAATCTTCAAATTTTTCGTGTTGTCCGTGACACCGTCGTATCCCGTCATCCAAATCAAGCTGAACAGCAATTGAAACGTAATTGCCGTAATAATTCCGACCTTCGTCGTGGCCTGCTTCAGGAATGCTCCCACTGCATGCTTCATATGATATACCACTCCCTAAAAATTAAATGACCGTTTTAATTAAACGTTTGTTTAAAGTATAATTCCTCGTTGAATCGCTGTCAACTCCCCCTTACAATAACATCCATCTTAATGAAGACTTATCAATACAATCACAAACAAAAAAGAGCCAGCTGCATACTGGCTCATCTTTCTCCCTTATTTCGATTTCAAATCCTCAATCGATTCAATATTCATATAAGAAGGAACAACTAATCCTAATTTAGTGCCTTTGAGATTAGCCCCCAAATCCTCAAATTTCCCTGAGAACTTATCGAAATAATCCTTATGCGTCGTCGGCAGCCAAGCCGCTACCAAAGCGTCGGCGCTTCCGTCCGAGATGCCTGCCCACATTGGACCCGCTTCTACTTGAAGCATATCCACTTTGTAGCCCAGCTTCTCTTCCAGCACCGTTTTCACGACATTTGTGCTAGCAATCTCGGAATCCCATGCCACATAGGCCAATTTCAGCTTTTTGCCCTTCTCTTGGGCGAGATCTTTCACCCAGCCATCCACTTTGGCGGCATTGTCTTTCACCCATGCGGACGCAGCTTCTTCCGGCTTATTGCCATCGGTGATCGCGGACATGACGACGGCCATTTCCTCCGGCGTCCATTCGAATCGATCCAGCATGGTATAGGCCGATGGGGCATCCTTTTTCAAATTACTGCGTACGATGGTGTGAATTTCTTCATCTTTGCCATAGACCCCTTTAGGGTCGCTCAAGTATTTGAGCTCGTATTTGGCGAACATCCAATGAGGTGTCCAGCCTGTCACGATAATGGCCTTCTTCGCTTTATAAGCCTTATCAAGAGCCGCGGTCATGGCCGCGCTTGATCCCTCAACCAGCTTCCACTCCTTCAGATCGTAATCCTTGATCGCCTGAGCGGTTTGCTTCATCAAGCCTGCTCCGGGATCGATTCCGATAATTTCATGGTCAACCTGGCTGCCGATGCTCGCCTCGGACGATGTCGATGCTTCCTTGGCGCACCCTGTCATCACAACGACGGCTAATATACTTAAACATGCCATAGCTTTGATTTTATTTTTCAGCATTCTTACACGCTCCTTTTTCTTTTCAACATATACTGGGTCATACGATCGAGAAGTATGGCTAATACGACAATGGCTAAGCCTGCTTCGAACCCCTGGCCTGTCCGAATTTGCGTGACAGCGCGATACACATCGGCTCCGATGCCTTGAGCTCCAATCATGGAAGCGATAACGACCATCGATAAGGACAGCATGATGGTTTGGTTGATGCCAGCCAGAATCGACGGCATCGCTAGCGGGAATTGAAGTTTGAACAACTTCTGCGCAGGTGTGGAGCCATAAGCATCCGCGGCTTCCACTAAGTCCTCCGCTACTTGACGAATCCCCAGATTGGTCAGTCTGATCGTTGGCGGCACTGCGAAAATAACGGAAGCAATGACGCCGGGAACGACTCCAAGCCCAAAGAAGGTAACGGCTGGAATCAGATAGACGAAGGCCGGCATCGTCTGCATGAAATCCAAGAGCGGTGTGACGATACTGCGAACCTTATCGCTTTGTGCACACCAGACGCCAAAGGGAATGCCGATGATGATGGAAATCAGTGCGGAAGTGAGCACGAGTGCCAACGTATCCATCGTATGGCTCCAGAAGCCTAAATTATGAATCAGCCATAGACCTAGCGCCGCGAAAATGGCGAATGTCCACCGCCCCAAATAAAAAGCCAATATGGTTACGAATCCGATGAGTATGAAAACCGGTATGCCCTGAAAGACTAACGATAAGGCGTTCACGCAGCCTTCAATGCAAGTGGAGATGAATTGAAAGAGGCCAGCCAGATGCGCTTCCAGTTGATCTACGCCGAACTCCACCCATTCATCGAGCGGTATCTTGTTGATCATCCCTGTTTCCCTCCTCTTTCATGACAGGCTGTCCGGCTAATGCACCAAGAACGGCGCCCCGAACGATTACGCCAATAATTCGATTCGTTCTATCAACGACAGCTACGGGATATTTCGAAGTGCCGCATATTTCAAATAGTTCATATAACATTTGCTCAGGCGAAACGGTGGGAACTTCCCGGATTACGATGTCCTCGAGCGTTTTCCCGAGCCGCACAGCTTCGGAGGCGTCCTCGGCCGTGATGACACCTAGCAGTTTTTTACCGCGGTCAACGACAAACAAGTTGGAAATGCCGCTCTCACGCATCAGTTGAAGTGCTACCCTAGGGCCTCTGTCCAAACCAACCGTTTCCGGTCTGCGCATGACGGACGAGGCCGTCAAGACTTTGGACAGGTCCACGTCTTCAACGAATCGCTCTACGTATTCATTCGCAGGGTTCATCATAATTTCTTCCGGTGTCCCGATCTGAACGACGCTCCCATCCTTCATGAGCGCGATTCGATCTCCGATCCGAAGGGCTTCATCCAGATCGTGCGTGATGAAAATGATCGTTTTCTTCATTTTATCCTGCAGCTCCAGCAGTTCGTCCTGCATGTCTTTGCGGATCAGAGGATCCAAGGCGCTGAAGGCCTCATCCATCAAAAGAATATCGGGATCATTCGCCAGCGCTCTGGCCAGTCCTACCCTTTGCTGCATGCCGCCGCTTAACTGGGACGGCATACTGTCCGCCCATTCTTGCAATCCGACAAGACTCAGCGCTTCCATCGCTTTCGAGCGCCTCTCCTTCTTGCTCTTCCCTTGAACTTCGAGTCCGTACTCCACATTCTGCACAACGGTTCTGTGAGGAAATAAGGCGAATTTCTGAAATACCATGCTAATCGTCTCTCTACGAACACGGCGAAGCTCCTCATCGTTCATTTCGACAATATTTTTGCCGAGAATGTTGATGATCCCTTTGGTAGGTTCAATTAACCTGTTTAACAGCCGGACAAGTGTTGATTTGCCGCTGCCTGACAGCCCCATGATGACAAAGATTTCACCAGGTTGTACGGAAAAGCTGACTTCGTTGACCCCCACTGTATGCTTCGTTTCCCTGTAAATCTGCTCTTTGGAATACGCCTTGGTCATTAGCGGAAGAACAGACTTGGGATCTGGCCCAAATACTTTGGTTACCTGATGCACATCAATAATTGCCACACGCTCACTCCTTTCTGTATGCGTTAATGCCCTGCATCCTTCTTAAGTGTATAGAACTAAATTGCGTTATGTCAACCGTAAATTCAGTTTAATCCGTTTGTACAGAAAAAACTGTACGTTATAAACTGTATTCTCCATCAAGCTCCAGTATGCTATTCGATGACATTCTTTACTTTATTAAATTTGTTTTTTACAATAACGTTGTACACATGAAGGCAGGGTGAATGATGGCATGGAACAACTACACAACATCAGCTCCGAACAGGAACTGGTTATTCACAAAGCTCGCAAACGCGTCATTGAATCTATTGGCAAGAATATGGATCTCTATGGCATCTCCCAATCAATCGGACATTTATACGGACTGCTCTTCTTTCAAAACAAACCGATGACCCTGGACGCCATGGGAGAAGCGATGGAAATGAGTAAAACCAGCATGAGCACAGGCGTGCGTACGCTGGTTGATTTGAAAATGGTAAATAAAGTTTGGGAGAAAGGATCTCGCAAAGATCTTTATGAGGTGGAGTTGGACTGGTTCCAAACGTTTGCCGATTATTTCTCATTGAAGTGGCGCAAAGCGTTGGAAATCAATCTTAGCACTCTCCGCAAATCCAGGCTTGAACTTAGCCAGCTTGGTCAGCAGTTCCCGGACGATACAGAGCTGCATGCCGTCTTGCAAACGGATATAGCCAAAATCGATGAGGCGATTCGATATTACCGGTGGCTTGACCGGCTTATCGACTCTTTTGAAAACGGGGATATTTACAACTTGGTGCCGAAAGAGCTGCCAGATGAGAAATAAATTCTAAAAAATACCGCTCACAGAAAAAAGAGCCTTCGCAGGCTCTTTTCTCATGATTTAATCTAAAAGTCCGCTCAGCTCCGGCGATTTGACCGCCTCCGGTTTGTTCCCGGGAAGTAAGCCAAGCCGCTGCGTCATCTGCGAGCTGATATCCCCGAGGCGTTTGGTATGCTCCGTCGCCGACTGGATGATCGTCCGGTTGGACTGCTCGAACATATCCAATGCCGTAAATAGGTCGTTCATCCCCCGCTCGATGGAGTCCATTTGCAGCCCAGGCTTCCCGAGGAGCTCGTTCGTTCTCTGCGTCGTTTCTTTGAGCAAGCGCGAGTTGTCCTCAAACATCTTGTTCAAGGTAGCGTTCGCCGAGTTGACGGCATCGATCGTCTGCACTTGATCATCGATGGCCATAGAGATCATCGCGGATACGGTAAGCAGATTTTGCGTTTTGTCGATGGTCGCATCGACGGCATCAATCAGTTTATCGTTATTGTCGTTAATAATGTCCGTGCCGGCAATGGCCTGCTGGTACAGAATGACCATCTCTTGGAACGATTGTATACGCGTCACGACCTTGCGAAGCCCTCTCTCAAGGTGCGTTCTGCGGTGTTCGTTCTCCGGCTTGGCAATCTCCTGTTCGAAGAGCTGCTTCAAATTCTCGCCCATGGCGATCCGCATTTGCAGGTTATAGACGGATTCCAGTGAGTTTTTCTTCAAGGTCTTCATATAAGCCATATTTTCTTCGAGCGTTTCTTTGCCGTTGCGCAGAGATTGCACGATGGCGTTGACGTTCGTTTTCACGGACTGATACTTGTAGATGTAGTTCTTGAGAGGCGTTTTCTTCAGCATTTTATCGAAAAAGCCAAGCTGTTTGCTCTTACTCAGCGCATCGATCTCGGTGCGAAGCTTCACGATATTGTTCTGAACCTCCGAGCGCTTGCCCGACATCAATTCGTTGACCGGACGCTCCAGCATCGCCAGGTTCTGCCCGGCCTGCTCCATCGTTTTGGACCCCATCCGTCCGATGGAATCCATCAGGGTCTCCAGCTCCATCGTATCGGTGGTCGAAACCTTCTGAAGCAGTTGTTGCGCTTCCTGCTCTACTTTTTGCAAGTCCGTCGACTTCAGTTGCACTAATTGGGTTGACATGGTTCGTACGTTCCTCCTTTAGTCTGTTGAACGATAGCGCTGCTGGATAAGCTCCATTCTCGTCTGCAATTCAATTAAATCTTTCTGCTCGATGGTTTCTACATACGAAGAAAGTTTGGAATCAATATCTTTAATTCCGGTAAGCAGCAGCCGGCGATTTAACCGCTTCGCTTCCCCGCCAAGCTTGAGAAACGGGTTGATGGCGCCATTCAGGTCTTTGAAAATCAATCGTTGTATGTTGTAGTTCATGTTCGCGTCATTCAATTCCTTCAGTTGGGGAATGAGCCGGCCTACTCGCGAGAGCAAGCTGAGCGCCTTCTCGACGATCTCATTATCCAGCGCATGCTTCTGGCCTTCGGAAATAATCATTTCCTCGAGCACATGAATATACTCGGCGATCGGGTCCCAGAACGGATCGCTTTCGCGCACCGGTTCGACCGTCGCCACGGGCTCTTGCTTGGAACCTTGCGCAGCAGCCGGCAGCTCCGTTGCGGATTCGCCTGCGGCATTCAGCCTGCTCTTCCTCTGCTGCGCGGCTGCCTGGAGGCTTAGAACGTAAAGACTGCCTATGGCAAATATAGTCGGGACTAATAAATTCAGTGCGTCGGGCACATAGTGGCCTGTTATGAGACTAGCTACATATCCGGCAATGGATACGCCTATAGCGATTTTGAATTTTAGTTGCACGATACTCTCCCTCCCAATTCATTTACTTGAAACCCTTCTATCCTTCTGCCATGTTCATTTTCATAGAGTATCAAACCTAATTATACCTTACCGATGAGAACTTTACACATTCAATGTTTAATGCCCCGAAATATATAGAAAAAAAGAAGGCCACCGCGGCAGCTCCGGGCTGCATCCATGACCTTCTTCCCTTATTTAACGGCGTTTATTTCATAACGCTTTTCAGAACATCGTCAATCATTTGACTGTTAGCGATCGTTCCGGTATACAACCAGCTGGAGTTGTTATCGAAGTCGTAGACTTGCCCTTTTTTGACAGCTGGAATGCCTTGCCACACCGGCTCTTTCAAAAATTCTTCCTTCGTCACGCCCTTGCTGTTCACAATGAACAGATAGTCGGCGTCCAGCGTAGCCAGCTTCTCCGCAGAGAGAGGCAGCCAGTTCGCTGTTCCCGTTGCGGAGGCTTCTTTCACGACGTCGGGAACGTTCAGCCCCAAGTCCTTATACAGCACGTCTCCGCTCGACAGCTTCTCGCTGACGACATAAACGGCTTTGGCCGTCACCCACAATGCCGCGGCCTTCTGCGTGCCAACCGCTTTCGCAAGCTTTTCTTTGGCATCCTTCACTTTCGCATCGTACTTATCCAAAGCTTCCTTGGCTTCCTTGCTCTTGTTAAGCACTTCGCCGATCGTCAGCAGCTCTTGGCGCCAGTCATTGTTTTGCTCGCCGCCAACCGTATAGGTCGGAGCAATTTTGGCATATTGCGCGTATTTGTCACCGGCAACGGTCTCCGCACTGTCCATAATGATCAGATCCGGTTTAAAGCTCATGACCGCTTCAAAAGGCAGATCGAACGGGATCGGCGGAATGCCGTTCAAATCTTTCTGCAAATAATTTTGCACGGACGTAGTCCCTTTATTAATGGACCATTGCGCAACCGGCTTAACGCCCAGTGCGACAAGATGATCCTCCAAGTATGTAGCAATAACTCGCTGCGGATTAGCCGGTACCTTCACTTCATGGCCTAACGCATCTTTAAGAACCCGTTCCGCTCCCGATTGCTCTTGGGCTGCGGAGGTGGATGCCGGCGCTTGTCCGCTGTCCGCAGGACTTGGCGAGCTGCCGCAAGCCGTTACAAGCAAGGTCAGGCTTAATAGTAAAATGAATGCAATGGACGGTTTGGAACTTCTGAACATCGGTAATACCCCTTCACTCCTGTATTGAGAATGATTCTTATCCTCAATCATAGTATGCCCTTCCGGCGCATCGAATGCAATGGAAGATATAGACATCGGGAATGGATTATTCAGACGCTGTACAGCATGCTGCTGATTTTCTTTATAGTGAACCGGCGCATAGCCGGTATGCTTCTTGAACGTGCGGCTGAAGAAATAAACATCCTGATAGCCCACACCGGATGCGATCTCCTGCAGCGAAGCGTCGGTTTCCAACAGCATCTTCTTAGCTTGCTCCATCCGGTAACGAATCAGATAATCGATCGGGCTCGTGTTCAGCCAGGTCTTGAACATCCGGGTCACCTGCCTCGGCGAACAGTCCAACACGTCGGCCAACCGTTCCAGCGTAATCGGCTCCGCATAGTGCTCATGCAGGTAGCGCAGCGCTTGCGTGGCAGGCTGCCCGCTATGCATGGGGACATTCTGCTCGTGAAGCTGCTGCATCAGTTCATAGATGAAGTCGTACAGGAGCGTCTTGGCGTGCAGCTTCGCCAGTTTGCCGGGGCTGTTCCACGCCCGCTCCAGCTGTTCCAGCTTCCGGTAGAGCAGAACCGGCAGCTTCGGCAGGAAGCTGTACTGCAGACTGAACGGATTGCTGCCTCGACTATCGGGCGATTTCCATTTATCCTTGAGCGCAGGCAGAGGCACGGATGCCTTATAGAGCACGAAATAATACTCGAACCCTTCCTCCGTCCGTTCTATGTCCAAGTAGCTTCCTTTCCCGCCATGCAGCAGATGGAATTTCCGGAGGAGGTGTTCGCGCTCATCCAGCCTGACGACGGTGCGCCCCTGCAGCGCGAACACAAAGGCATTGGACGGTAACCGGTACGCCCGCAGCGCTTCGCCCGATGTCATCTTCACATGCCGGACATCCATGATTCGGATCGCGGCTTGATACCATATTTGTAATAGTTCCTCCAGCTGCATGTCCTCCGCCATGTTCTTGCCCCCTTATCGTATGCCCATATTATAAAATAGGGAGCCAATGGAAAGCTATCCTGATGCTATAAATCAAGCAGGTTCGCCAACGAGGAAGAAGCCGTTTATGGAGTCATGCTTAGGCGGGGCTGATCCGCCGCTACCGTGCTTTCGCTATCCCCAACTTTTAAAGCATTTACATTCTTCAAAACAATAGGCTCATACGAGCCGGCTAGTACCGCTTATATCACAAAAAAATAACCCTTACAGGACTGGATGCCCGGTTCGGGTTACTTTTTTCCTGAATATTAATATTTACAAATGCCGCGTGTAATGATGACAAGCAAAATAAAGAGGACCAGAATGCTGCCGACATTGTTATAGGAGCTGACTTTGGCTACTGGTGCTGCGGCAACGACCGCCGGTTTAGGGAATACGAACGAAGTCTGTTGGTAGGAAGCGTGCAAGTGAATATCGTTATGAACCGGTTTCTGAATAATAGGCGCTGGCGCTGGTGCAACGGGCATTGGCATGGGAACAGGCATCGGCATCGGCATTGGCGCCGGCATCGGGGTCGGTGCAGGCATTGGGGCAATTGGATACGTTGGTTTTACAAACTCCATAATTGGAGCACCTCCTTAGAATAATGAAGCATTTAACCTCAGGGTTGTAATCGTTTAGGTTGGGTGAATAGCTTACAACATCAGTCTATGGGGGAGCACCTACAACGAACACGGTAAACACCCAGTTTGCCCGAAAATGGTTGCCTATCATGGGCGAACGAGCCTCCGGCATCCGCCTGCTTGTACAGGACAGGTGTCCTTGCAGGCATAGATGCCCCTTTATCCTCACATAAAGGCATCAGCGTCCGTTAGCGAGCGGAGCCCTGCCGAACAGCGCAAAAAAACGGCGGTCAGGAACGATTCCCGACACGCCGCCAGCGCTTATACATATGGATTATTGTCTCTTTCGAAGCCAATCGTCGTTTTGCCGCCGTGTCCCGGATAGACAACGACATCGTCGTCAAGGAGGAACAGCTTCTCTTGGATGGAATCCAGCAGCTCGTTGTTGTCACCGCCAGGCAAATCCGTCCGGCCTACCGACAGCTTGAACAGCACGTCTCCGCTGAACAGTTGCTTTTCGTACAGGAAACTGACGCTTCCCGGCGAGTGGCCCGGGGTATGGAACACCTTGAGCTGGATGCCCAGGAACTCCAAGGTCTGCCCTTCATCCAGCGCGTACTCAGCCGGCTCGGTCTCTATGAGAACGCCTAGCTCAGGCCAGCGCGCGGAGCCGTTCTTCTTCGGATTCGTCAGCCAGTCCGCTTCCAGGTCGTGCACATACACGGGACAGTTTTTGAGCTTGCGAATCTCGTCGACACCGCCGATATGATCGAAATGCGCATGCGTCAGCAGAATTGCCTCGATATCCAGATCGGCAATTTTTTTGAGCAGCGCCTTAGGGTTCATCCCGGGATCAATAATAATGCCTTTCTTCGTTTCCGGATTCGAAAGTAAGTACGCGTTGGTGCTAACCGGACCCAAAACAAAAGTTTCTATGTTAATCATATGTCCTCACCCTACATTCTTTCATTCGCTTAGAACGACTCGATTAGGTCGCGTAGTTCTTTCACGATAACGGCGTGATAGCCGTTGCCTTCGCCGTATTGACGTCCCATTTCGGCTCTGGCGACTTGAATTTTCTCATTATAGTCAGGTGCTTCACGATCCGGATTCTCTTTCTTGAACTGCGTCATCACCGCTTGCACATGCTTCGGACGAGGTCCCCAATGGCCAAGTACGAAACCGCCCGTATCCGTGAACACAACGACCGGGATGGCACGGCCGCCGCCTGTCAGGAACTGATCGATCACATCGTAGTTTTGCTCCATAATGAGCACTTCTACCGGCACTCCGCTGTTCTCCAGCGCTTTGAATACGACAGGCACGTTGCGGACAACGTCTCCGCACCAGTCGGCAGCAATAATGACACAGCGCAAATCGTCGCGGTTATTAAGGGAATCGAAGTATTCCTTGTCGCTTTCATTATCCCATTCGAATCCATTGTAATAGGCCAGGAATTGCTCTTTATTTTTCTCCATGCTGTCAATGAATTGTTGCGGCTTTAAGCCTGTACGCAGCTTGCTCGCGAGATTCGTACTCATCGTTACTCAGCCTCCTAAGATCGTGATTCTTCATCGTTATTGTAACAAATTGAATCGAAAGCGCAAATGCAGGAAATTACGTTCTGCCCTTTCTTTTCAAATAAAGTTGGTAGCCTACATATAGAACTGTCAAAATCACTGCTGCAATGATAAGAGGTTTAATATAAGGACCCGCGATTTCGTCAATCTTTTCCCAGTTGTCTTTGAGCTTCATGCCCAGATAAACATAAATTATTGAATAAGGTACTAAAGCAAGAGCCGTATACAAAGTAAATTTGCCAAGCGGCATTCTCGCCATTCCCCCCGGCAGGGAGATAGCATGGCGAACGATGGGAATGAATCTGGCCGTGAACATCATGCCCATACCGTAGCGATTGAACCATGATTCTGCAACGTCCAGATGATGCTTGCTGATTAGCAAGTACTTGCCGTACTTCTCCAGGAAAGGTCTGCCTCCGTAGCGTCCGATCCAATACAGCACTATTTGGGCTAGCGTCCCGCCAATAACCGCACAAACGATGGCTCCGACAAAATTAATTTCGCCTTTGGAAACCAGATAGCCGGCATAAGCAAGAAGCAGCTCGTTCGGAATCACTTCCAGCATTAATCCAAGGAATATTCCCCAGTACCCTAGCCCTTCCAAGTAGAGCAAAACATTGTGAATCAACTCACCCATCATGAACCCTCTTTCCCCTAAATTATCCAAATCCTAATCTATCTCATTCTATCACAGACAGGCTCCAATCAACCACTTTCATGCTGAACATCGGCGAAGCAAGCGATCAAATGCTCTTTGCAAGCTTTCACCGGCGCGCTCAAATCTTTGCCTGCGCGATGAATTAACCCATGCCGGAGCGGAACGGCCGACTCGCTTGCCAGCCGCAGCAGCTTCCCGGCCCGCAACTCCTCCCGCACAGCCGTCAGCGGCAGCATTGAGAGCCCCATTCCGTGCATCAGCGTTTGCTTGACCATCTCGGAGCTGTCGAATTCGAGCGAGGGCCATGCGCTATGCCCTTTGTCCGTCAGGCACTGGTCGGCCATCGTCTGGTAGATGCAGCGCCCGCCGAAGCCGATAACAGGCAAGTGCGCAGCCGCTTCCCACCCGTCCCGCTCGAGCAAACGCACCAACGGAGGCGCTCCGACCCAAATCAACTCATCCTCTATAAGCGGGATGAAGGTGAGCTGGCGTTGTTCCGGATCGCGCGGCACGATGCCTAAGTCCACGCGGTAAGCCGCCACCTCCTGCGTAATATCGCGGTGAAAGCCGGTTTCCAGCTGCAGCTGAATCTGCGGATAGTGCTCGAACAGAGACGGCAGCCATTGCGGCAGGTGCGGCACGCAGAACGACTCCAGCGCACGAAGGCGCACGATCCCTTTCGGCTCCTGCAAGCCGCTGAGCTTATCTTGCAGCGACTCGCCGAGCTGCATGTACCGGTATGCAAAAGGCGCCACTTCACGGCCTGCAGCCGTCAGCTCCACGCCTCGCGGCAATCGTTCGAACAATGTCTGCCCCAGTATCTGCTCCAGCTGATGGATATGCATCGTTACCGTCGATTGCACATAACCCAGCTTAAGCGCAGCCTTGCTGAAGCTCTTCTCCTCCATCACCGTAATAAATGTCTTCAGACTGCGTCCGTCCAACTGCTCGATCATGGTGCTCCCCCTATCCATCGGTAACTCGAATACCTCTTATCGTAATTATTCGTTTCTCAAATACCTATAATCATGATAGCATCGGAACAACGATTAGAAAAGAGGAGTGAAACCCAATGTCAACTTCGGAGCACATCGCTTCCGCATCTACATCAACATCAGCATCAGCATCAGCTTCCGCACCAGTCTCAGCCTCTACCGCCACCGTCCCTTTCACCATCGCCCGGCGGTTGGGCTTCTTCCTCCCCGGCATCGGCGGCTTTCTCGCCATCCTGCTCTGCAGCGCAGCCGGCGACCTCGCGCGCGTCCCGCTGCTCATGGCGCCCTTCGGCGCATCCTGCGTCATCGCCTTCGCGCTGCCGCATAGCCCGCTCGCGCAGCCCCGCAGCCTCATCGGCGGCCACGTGCTGAGCACGCTCGTCGGGCTCCTCGCCCTCGCCGCCTTCGGCGTGCACGCGTGGAGCCTCGCTCTCGCCGTCGGCGCCGCCATCACCCTGATGCAGCTGACGCGTACGCTGCATCCGCCCGCTGGCGCCGACCCGTTGCTCGTGATGCTCAGCGGCGCGAGCTGGGGCTTCCTGCTCACGCCGGTCCTGCTCGGCGCTGCGCTGCTCGTCCTCGTTGCCCTCCTGTATCACCGGGCAACCGGCACCCGCTATCCCAACGCGTGGTGGTAGCTTATTCATACGGTGACAAGCTCCCGCATAGGATGTACAAGTATGTTTGTACAGGAGGCGGGCTTCGATGTCCCAAGTATGGATTATTAAGCGCAAGCATCTTTATCTGGCAGCCCTTGCCCTGCTGCTCGTCCTCTCCGGGGTCCTCTACCTGAACCGGAGCAAGATCGTTCCGACGATGGCGGAGCCGGCAGCGGAGAGAACGATTCATATGGTTGTCGGCGAGTTCAAATCGACGACCAAAGACGGCAAAACGATCGAATCGTACCGCTGGGATCCGGGCACCGTCCCGATCCAGAAGGGCGAGCGGATCAAGTTGAGCATCTACGGCGTCAACGGGGAGAGCCACCCTTTCCTCATCGAAGGGCTGAACATTAGCGGCGAAGTCAAAAAGGGGAAAGAAACCGTCGTCCACTTCACCGCCGATCAGGAAGGCACGTACCGGATTATTTGCATGTCGCATGCGGATATTGCCCACAACGGGCCGATGATCGGGTACCTGGTCGTGGATTAAACGAACTGTGAAGAAGCAAATGCGGCAAGGCATCCGCACCGAACTTGGGCTCCGTAGGTTGGCGCCCAAGAGTGGCTCAACGCCTACTCTCTGCATACACATAGCATAGAGGAGTGTGGATGCCGTCATGATCAACAACAAGCAGAATGAAAAACATAAACAGCAATTCCCCAACGCACGCAGCATTCGAAGAGCATGCAGCAAAGAGCTGTACCGGACCGTCAAACGGTTGAAGGTATGGCTCACCCCCGAACAAATCAAAGAGGCCGAGGAGCTTTATGTCAAAAAGGTGATGCTCAATCTCTCCTTCATCGTGGAGAACGGTTCCAACCGCAAAGCGCTGTCCGACTGGTTCGACGTCAACGTCGGGCCCGAGATCGCTCCGATCTGGAACGTCGAGCTTGCCGCATTGAATCATGCCTTCCGCGATGCGTTCGGGGGCTAACTATTGAAATGCCCCTGTTGTTAAACTTGTTTAACAATGGGGGCGTTCATTTTTTATGGGCGGGTTAGTTAAGTGACTGTGTGGTTCTGTGAATCCGGGGGGATGGTGCGCGCAACTTTGGAGCTTTGGGGCCGTGTAGCTTTGGAACCTTGGATACTGTGGCTTTGGAGTTATAGAGGTCTGTAACTTGTAACCTTGGACACTGCGACTTTGGAGCTTTGGAGAACTGTAGTAACCTAGCGACTTTGCAGCTTTGTAACTTTAGAGATCTGTAACTTGTAACCTTAGACACTGCGACTTTGTCACTTTGGAGATCTGTACCTTGTAACCCTGTGGACTTCTGCACTTGTAACCTTGGACTTTGCAACTTTGGAGCTTTGGAGACCTGTTAACTTGTGACCTAGCGACTTTGCAGCTTCGGCCCTTATACCGTAACGGGAATTTCTCCCGCTAATCGCATGAATATATTCCCAATTGAACGAATAGAGGGAAATTCTCCAGTTAATCCGCACACTTTTTAACAAAAATCAGTAAACTCAAGCTAATTAACGGTAGTTTTTCCTCTTAACAGGGCTACGGCGTTGTAAAAGGGGGCATTTAGCGGGAGATTTTCCTGTTATGGACGGGAAAGACGGTGACGCGATTAAGGAGCGGTGGAAAGCATCAGGGAAACAGAGCAGTCTTAGAAACTACCAGGCGAACCTGTGGTTTCTTTAGGTTTTGACCATGTCTGCACTAGACGAATTTGCCCTCCACCTGCCCGCCTGATTCATTCTATTTGAAAAATCATATACATTCTTCGATTTTGACGGGAAATCGGTAATTCTATTTGAAAAATAGAATACATTTTTGATTTTTACCGTTAACTCGAAGATTCTACTCGAAAAATCGTATACATTCACATAGGCGTCAGCAATCAGGAGGTTGCGGCCGAGTGCGCCTACGACTTGGTGTCTATGGCATGGTGTCTGTGACTTGATGGCTGTGGCATCTCGTCTACAACTTGATGTTTGCGGCATGCAGTCTACGACTTGGTGACTGTGGCATCGCGTCTACGACTTACATCTACAACTTGATGTTTGCGGCATGCAGTCTACGACATGACGCCTACAACATGGCGTCTGCTGCACAGCCTCCGTGGCCAAACATTACCCCCGGCCAACAACGGCGTCGCCCCGACAAAGGCCTTCCGCTCCGCCCATCTCTCGCACAAAAACAAAGGGGTAACCTCCCGGTTACCCCTTTGTTAATGCTTACTTATACTCAGGCAGCCAGCTTCCGTGCGCTTCAATAAGCTCGTCGCACATCGCCACGATATCGTCCATCGACAGCTCTGCCGAAGTATGCGGATCCAGCATAGCAGCATGGTAAATATGCTCGCGCTTGCCGGTGATAGCTGCTTCGATCGTCAGGAGCTGCGTATTGATATTCGTGCGGTTAAGCGCCGCAAGCTGCGGCGGCAGGTCTCCCACATAGGTTGGTGTCACGCCGTTGCGGTCAACCAGACAAGGCACCTCCACGCACGCCTCGCGCGGCAGGTTCGTGATCAGGCCGGTGTTCATCACATTGCCGCCGATTTTGAACGGAACATCCGTTTCAATCGCCTCGAAAATGTAGGAAGCATACTCATGCGAGCGCTCATGCTTCAAGTTCGCATCGTTCACGAGATCCTCGCGCATTTGTTTCCATCTGCTGATCTGGTTCACGCAGCGGCGCGGGTACTCGTCGAGCGGAATATTGAACCGGTCGATCAGCTCCGGATAGTTCCGTTTGATGAAATACGGATGGTATTCCGCATTATGCTCGGAGGACTCCGTAATGTAATAGCCGAATTTCAGCATCATTTCGTAGCGCACCATGTCATTGTGCTTCTCTTTTTGCTTCTCTGCGGCGCGTCTCTTGATTTCCGGGTACAGGTCGACTCCGTCCTTCGTCACTTCAAGCAGCCACGCCATGTGGTTGATGCCCGCGATTTTGGACTTAACGCCTGCCGTATCAATGCCCAGGTGCTTGAACATGTGCGGCACGCAAACCTGTACGCTGTGGCACAAACCAACCGTATTCACGCCGCCATACGTGTTCATCACATTCGTCAGCACGGCCATTGGATTCGTATAGTTGAGGAAAAGGGCATCCGGACACACCTCGCGAATATCGGCTGCAAAATCAAGCATAACCGGAATCGTGCGCAAATTGCGGAAAATGCCCCCGATCCCAACCGTATCGGCGATCGTTTGGCGCAAGCCGTACTTTTTCGGAATCTCGAAATCCGTAATCGTACATGGATCATATCCACCTACTTGAATCGCGTTGACCACATACTTCGCTCCTCTAAGAGCTTCCTTGCGGTCTGTATACGTTGTGATGACCGATGTGCTGCCGGACGTTTTCTTGATATTATTGAGCATGTTGGCCGAATCCTGCAGCCGTTCATGATCGATATCAAAAAGAGCGAGCTCAAAGCCTTGCAGGGCGGGAGTTTGCAGGCAGTCCCCAAGTACGTTCTTTGCGAAAACCGTACTACCGGCACCGATAAATGTAATCTTGGACATGTGTGGATACCCTCCAATTTGTTATCGTTTTCAACATCTTCACTATAGCCCAGGGCGACTGAAAATCATATGGATTGAACGAACCCTTATATGGACATTTGTAGTTTATTGATGTACCCTAAAACAAAAACCAGTCGAGGTTCCCATGAATCCGGATCATACCTATTTCACCGTCGGCATCAATCCTCATGAAAGCAACAGCGAGCTGTCCGTGCTCTTCAGCGGCGAGGGCAAGCCCCTCCCCTTACATAACACAGGTCCCGGGGTGCACGATTACTATCTCGTCCATACCGTGCATGCCGGATTCGGGACGTTCGAGCTGCGAGGCCGCACCTACGCCTGCAAGGCAGGCGACACCTTCATCATCTATCCCGGGGAGCTGTTCAGGTACACGGCCGACAGCGAGACCCCCTGGCATTACTCCTGGGTTGCCTTCACAGGCCGTGCCGCCGGCATGACGCTCTCGCAGATCGGGGCTTCCCCGCACGATGCCGTCATCTCGGGCGGCTCGCCCCGCCGCATTCGGCATCTATACCGCCGCATCCGCTCCTCCTTCCAGCATTCGCCGCATCCGGCGCTGGAAGACATCGAGGCCGCCGGCTGGCTTCGACTGCTGCTTCGCGAGCTAGGGCGGGCCAACGATCCTCTGCTGAAGGCGAGGCCTTCAACCGTAACGGAAATCGATCGGCAGGTCAGCCAGGCAGTCCGCTATTTGGAGCTGCAGTACACACAAGCCGTCTCCATAGAGCAACTGGCTCGCACGCTGGGCTATCACCGCACGTATCTGTGCAAAATGTTCAAGCAAGCTACAGGGCTGTCCCCCATGCAGTATCTGCTCAAAATCCGCATGGAACGCGCCAAACAATTGCTGGAGACGCCCATGACCATCGACCAGGTTGCCTCTTCGGTCGGCTTTAACGATGCGCTGTATTTCTCCAAGCAGTTTCATAAGTGGAGCGGCTATGCACCTTCGGTATACCGGAAGGAGCGGAAGTGAAACGGCGCCTCTAGCGTCCCTTAACACCACATAAAAAAAAGCCCCCCGCCCCAAGGGGCAGAGAGCCATGCTGTGCGTAGCGTAGCGTAATCTAAATCTCAATATCAACAATCAAGCTATCCTCTCGGCCGACTTCGCGAATATACGCAGCAACCGCTTGGTGCTCAGGGTTAGGACCATATGCCTCTAGCGCAGCCCGATCCTCGAATCGAACCGACAGCACGACTTGATACCCTTTGTTTTTCTCGGAAAAGTTAATTCCCGCCTGAATATCGACGATGCCCGTCAAATGAGCGCGCAGCGCTTTGAATCGGTCGCACACTTCCTGCAGCTGCTCCTGCGTCGTTGTGTCGGCGAATTTCACAAGTACAATATGATCGATCATTCAAGACAACCTACTTTCCTTCTACGATTTGGCGTGTTAAACATTAACGCTACTAACTATAGCAGGAAGTTGTACGCCCGTCGACAGGAGAGGAGCCGTTAATCCGGTGCACACGCGCTGACTGCCAGCAACCTGTCCAGCCCCCGAACACGCGCAGCTTCAGCCGCAAGCTACATCCTCGCCAGCTCGGCAATCCGGGATGATAAAATAACATGGTCACCGGCCTCCCCCAGCTTGGCCGAAGCTATCAACCCGGCGGCGATCGTGGTGGCGTGAATGGGCCGGTATGTGCGAAGTCCGCCAATCATCAGCGGCGAGATCGCCCGTGAAGCCAAGCCGCCCAACTGCTCGCCGACGCGCGTCTCGTCCCGGTCTCCCAGAATCAGTGAGGGGCGCAGCATATAGAGGGAGCGCAGATTCAGCCCCCGGAGTCCGTGCTCGACGTCCCCTTTGACCCGATTGTAGAAGATGGACGAGGCGCTGTTCGCCCCCATCGCCGTGACAATCGCGAACACCTGCGCCCCGCCCCGGCTGGCGATCTCCCCGAGCTGCATCGGGTAGTCGAAGTCAACCCGGCGGAACTGCTCTTGGGAGCCGGCCTTCTTAATCGTCGTTCCCAGCGTGCAGAAGACATGTGCACCCGCCATGACAGCAGGCTCCATGACGGCATCTAAACGGCTGAAGTCCGTCATGAATGGAACAAGCTTCTCATGTCCCCGAAGATGACCCGCGCCGAAGTCTCTGCGCACCAATGCGATGACTTTGTCATATGCCGAATCCTCCAGCAGCAGCCGGAGCAGCTCACGCCCTACCAACCCCGTACCTCCCGCTACAATCGCTGTCGTTCCCACTATTCCGCGCCTCCCTGCATTTATACTTCCCAATCTTCCCGCAGCTTCGCATACAGCTGAGCCAGGAAAGCGGCAGCCTCTCCGTCTCCAACCTTCAGCCCTAATTTCTTGGCCAAATAGTGCGCAATCGGCGCCGCCAGCTCAGCCAGCTTCCTATCGGCCATCGTAGGCACCCGCTCCACCCATGCCTGCAGCAGCTGCCAATCGCTTGCCGTGATGTCCGGCCTCAGCGATTCATCGATATCCAGCAGCAGATCCGGATATTTTTTGTGGGCTATGGCTTTATCGAGCTGCTTTCGCCGCTTCATCCGTTCAAACCGGGCTTCGATCACAACGATCGTACCGGCAACCATATCACCGATCCGCTTATCCTTCGGGCTCAGCACAATGCTTAGCGCGCCTAGGAAATATAGGGACGGCAGCATATCCAGCAAGCGAAACAGGTTGCGGATGATAATCGATAAGAGCGTAGCCGATTGTCCGTTATTTTGCAGCACGCGCAGTCCCCGCCATCTTTTCCCCGGCGTCTGTCCGCCCATGAACGCTTCCGTGCCGACGAAGTAGCCCAGGTTCAACACAATCCATAAGACGATGGTAATGGCGATCATATAATCGGCGGCGCCCGGCAGCCAATCTCCCGAATACAGCCTGCTCACTAACAATACGAACAGAAACAATATGCAATTAACCACAAGTAAAATAAGGCCATCCAACAGGTGCGCCACCGCTCGGCTGCCGATCCCGGCCGTCTGAAACTGCAGTTTCACCTGTTCGGGGGTAATGATCGTTACTTCTTTATCCAGAGACTCCGTCATAGCATCTCCTTAACATTTCAAAATTATGGTAATCACGCTCTTGCCTATGATAAAATGAACAATAACTTTTCCAACGTACCGGACCCTAGGAGGCATTCATGGACATCACGCGCTTCATCCGCGAGCACAAATCGCAATGGACAGAGCTTGAAGAGCTGCTGCTGCAGCTGAACCGAAGGAAACGCGGTCTAAGCGCCAGCCATGTGAACCGTTTCACGAAACTTTACCAAGCGGTCTCCGTTCACTTGGCCACGCTGCAGACCCACTCGCCTGCAGGCGAAACAACTGTATATTTGAACCATCTCGTCTCCCAGGCGCACAATGCCTTGTACCGGGAAAGCAACCGAAGCGGCACCCAGCTCAAACAATTCTTCCTGCAATACTTTCCTTCACTGATCCAAGCCAGGGCCGCCTTCATACTCTTCGCGCTCGTTCTTTTCCTGCTTGGAGGGCTGCTCGGCTTCCTGTCCGTTTGGCACGACCCGCTCAATCTGTCCCTGATTATGCCAGGCGCGATCGCCGATAACATCGATCCTTCCAAAACGGCGAATCCCCGCGGCGACTTACATTCGCCGCTTGTGTCAACCGCCATTATGACGAATAACATCCGGGTCGCCGTCCTCGCCTTCATCAGCGGCGTGACGCTTGGCATCGGAACCGTCTATCTCATGATCAGCAATGGGCTTCTCGTTGGTGCGTTAGCCGCCGTGTTCATGCATGCTGGGAAGAGCTATGTATTCTGGGCCTACATTTTGCCGCATGGGATTATCGAGCTTACGGCTATTTTCATCGCCGGCGGAGCCGGCTTGTATATGGGCTATCGCTTCTTCGTGCCGGGACCTTATCCGCGCAAGCTGCTTTTCCTGGAGTCAGCCAAGGAATCGGCCCAACTGCTGATCGGCACGATTCCCTTGTTCGTCATCGCGGGGATCATTGAAGGCTACATTACGCCCTCAACTCTGTCGCTGGAGATGAAATATCTCATAGCCGGCGTCACGTTACTGCTGCTGGCCGTCTACTATGCGTACGGCATTCGTCATAGAGCGAATATCCGCGCCAACACATTCGCAGGCCCTCCTATAAGCGATCGCGAGCTTTCAAATCCAAATACGCATTAACGGCGCTCAGCGTCAACCGGTCGGCGGGGACATCCATCACAGGGATGCCTCTGCCGGCCATTTCGCTTACATAGCCGTAGCGGTCAGTCGCCATCCGCTGCGCCACGCTCTGCAGGTAAGCCTGACGGCTGTCCTCGGCGCGAATGCGCGCCCATTGATGCAGCAGCGGATCCTGCAAGGACAGGAGCAGCACATGATGGCTTCTGCGGAGCCGCTGCACATAAGGCAGCATTTCCTCGTTGTGCAGATAGCTTTCCATATCGGAGAACAGAGCGATTAACGAACGCTTCCTCAGGAAGCGCAGCACATGGGAGAAAGCGACCTGCGGGCTCGATTCCACGAAATCGGTACGCAGATCGAACACAGCCTTCGTTACTGCCTGCAGATGCGCAAGCCCTTTCCCCGGTGGTACATACACCTTCACCTGATTCGAGTAAGCGACGAGCGCGACCTGGTCCCCCTGTTTGAGTGCCACGGCGGCTAACGTTAAGGCGGCTTCCAACGTCCGGTCCAGCTTGACCTGACCCTCCAGCTCAATGGCCATCTGTCTGCCGCAGTCAAGGACGATCGTGACAATCTTGCCTTTCTCCGGCTGGTACAGGTTCGTCATCAGCTTCGTCGTCCGCGCCGACGCCTGCCAATTGATATGCCGGACATCATCCCCCTGCACATAATCGCGGATATAGTGGAACTCCGACCCGCTCCGCTGCTTCTTGAACAAGCGGTGGCCTTCCAGAATCAACGTGTCCTGGGCAGCCCCAAGCACGCCCCTTACCTGCGATAAGTCGGGATAAATCTCGATGACGTCGGCCGAGCGGAGCCTCGCCTGCTTCTTCCACAGGCCTAAGCCGCCCCAATAACGCAGATCGATATGTTCCAAATCGTACCTGCCTCGTTCCATGGCCATCGCCGTATAGCGGTAAACCGCCGTCATTCCGCGAAAGGTGCCGCTTAATATCCCGTTCGGCGTACGAAACGCAGCCGGCAAATGATCGATAAGCTCAACTTCAACGTTCGCTGACCCGCGCTCCGCATACTCAAGCTCCAGTCGAATCTCCACAGAGCTCCTCACATCCGCTTGCTCCGGCAGTGACCGGCGAACCCGCCAAGCGCTGCGCTTGGGCAGCAAGGCCAAGTCGACGCCGCTGAGGACGATTAACAGCGCATTGCAGCTCCAGAAAACAGGCATAACCGCATCCGCGAAAGCGGCAGCGACCATGACGGCTGCGCCGACGGCAACGAGCAGAATGAAGCGGCGTGTCGGCACGATGAATTCCTGGAATACGAATTTATCGAGGAACCGGAATAGAGCCGAGCGTTTCTTGGATGATGTGGTCACTTGTCCCGCCCTCCAGTTCCGCTTGCGGGGTCAACAGCAGCCGGTGCCGCAGCGCAGGCCGCGCGACAAGCTTGATATCGTCCGGCGTGACGTATGCCCGTCCATCCAGCAAAGCCCAAGCTTTGCTGGCCATGAGCACGGCAATCCCGGCGCGCGGACTTGCGCCCAGTTGAACCCGTTTGGATTCGCGGGTTTTGCGAATAATCGTAGCCATGTAGGTGTACAGCGAATCCTCTACCACCACTTCCGCCAGCTTTCGCTGCAGCTGGATGATCCGCTCGGGCGTCAGCACGGCGGCAAGCGCCCGCTCCTCCTGCTGCTCATGAAACGGCACATGCCCCCGAAGGATCGCCACTTCGGCCTCTTCGCCCGGGTAGTCCAGCTGAAGCTTGAACATGAACCGGTCGAGTTGAGCCTCCGGCAGCGGATACGTCCCTTCGTATTCGACGGGGTTCTGGGTAGCTACGACAAAAAATGGATCCGGCAGTCTGTACGTATGGCCCTGAATCGTCACCTGCCGCTCCTCCATCGCTTCCAGCAGAGCCGCTTGCGTTTTGGGACCGGAACGATTAATTTCATCAGCCAGCAAAATATGAGTGAAGACGGGACCCTTGACAGTGGCAAATGTCTGGTCCTGCATCTGATAGATCACACTGCCTGTAATATCGCCCGGCATCAAATCCGGCGTAAACTGGATACGGCGGTATTCGCCGCCCGTTAACTGCGCGAGCGTGCGCGCCATCTTCGTCTTCCCGAGACCCGGCACGCCTTCCAACAGAACATGTCCGCCCGCCAGCAGGGCGGTAACGAGCAGCCGGGTGTTCAGCTTCTGGCCGAACACGTGCTGCTCCATCGCTTGTATAAGTTCATTCACTTGCGTTCACTCCTTCTCCAAGTAGGCGATCATTTCGCCCATCTCCCGCGTTCGCTGCACGAACGCCTTCGCGCCGCCGCCCTCAGCCGGCGGCTCCTCCAGCAAGCGCGCCAGCTGCGCCGCTTGCGCGGAAGACATGCGGCCGCGCGCAGCCTCCGCGGCCTCTGAAGCATCGGCGCTGGGGCTGAGCCCCCAGCGCCGGTGCAGCAGCTGCCGCAGGAACAGCTGCTGGTGCCCGAGCGCCTCGCGCCTTGCGCCGAGGCGTTCATACCAGGCGGCGACGGCGTGTACGCCTTCGTCGCCGCGGCGGACCGTCCACGCCCGCGGCGTGTGGACGGGGCCGAAGCGCTTGCCGCGCAGCCAGAGCCACAGCGCCAGCGCCAGGCCGAGCTGGACGCTGGCGATGACGAGCCACGCCGGATAGACGGCCAGCAGTCCGGGCTTCGTCCCGTAGCCGTGGTGCGTCTCATCGATCCACACGGCGTCCCAGGACTTCGCGAACAGCGGCCAGATCAATTCGAAATGGGACGCTTGATCGACGTTCCCATTCTGCAGCCACTGCGGTGCCAGCACGACGGTGATGGTGCCTGCACCCTCCCGGATGCGGCTGGCGAGCACGCCATGCTCATCCTCGAACAGCACCTCGGCGTTACCGTTCGGGTTGAGCCGGTAGGACGTGTCGACGACACCCGTCAGTGTGCCGGCGCCCGGGACATAATCCGGCGAGACCCGTATCGCCGAGAGCTCCGCTTCCGGTTCCGCACCGCCTTGCGTTGCAGCCGCTCCGCCCTCTTCGTGAACATCGGCACCGCTAATCGGAACCGTTCCCCATGACGCCCAGCCGGCCGGATTCCGGTCGAACAGGATGACATCATGGCCGGCTTGTACCCACTGAAGCAGCTGCTCGCGATCCGCCTTAGTCACGCCCGACGGCTGAACGACAACCAGCAGCGCAGAAGCACCGCTGGGCAGATTCTTCCAACTCAGCCGCCATTCCTTAACGGCGTGCTGCTTCGTGCCAAGCAGCTCCCTCCAAGCTTTGGTGCCGTCGACATCGGTGGAGAAAGACAAATAAGGTGCCTGATCGGGGAGCTTGGGTTTCACCAGCCAATAGCCCAGGCAGAGAAACACGACAATGCTGAGAGCAAGTCCCACATGAAGCTTATTCAGCCCCTTCCGCATCCGCGCCGCCCCCCTTTCCGCCTATCGCCCCGGCAACCTGTTCGTACAGCCATGCAAATTGCCCCTCGCTAACCGCTTCTTGGCCATACCAAATCCGCTCGAAGAGCAGCGAGCTCTCTTGAAATAACGGAACAAGCGATGAAGCCGACCGTTCCAGCTCCTCCGCATATTCCCAGTTCGTCTTCCATTTCTCTACCCGAATCATACGCGCATCTTCCATATAGAACAGCAGGGATAAGAAGACGGCTCGCACGCCTTCTCTCCATGCTCCCTCGTTCCTTAGCCCTGCCGATTGTTCCCAGTAAAAGCGGTAGGAACGGCTGATTTCGCCTTCCGGCAAGAACGCCTGCGAACGGATCCGCTTCTGCCGCACGATTTGCTTCATGAACCAATAGATCGCAAATCCGGCCACGCCGAGCAGCACGATCGCAACGCCTACGGTCAGCCAATCGGTCACGGAATCGGACATCTTGAAGTCGGGCAGCCAACTTTTTATTTTACGGAGCAGAGGCTCCAGCCATGTCCAGATCGATCCGTTCTGCTTGGCTTCATAAGCCGTGTATTCATCCTTCTGCAAAATTTGCAGCAGCTGCTCCTTGTCGTCTTGCACAGAGAGTACGAAGCCGGTCTTAGTCATTCTTTTTATCCAAATCGATCTGGAACGGTTCCGAATCCTCCGTACCCGCAGGAATCGTGCTGTCGATGAGCGATTGCAGACCCAAACCTTCATTGCGTATCCGCAAATCGAAAAAGCTAACCGCATAAGGCAGGTACCACAGCGCCATCGTCAGGATGGTAATTAAACTTTGCAGCAGCTGAGCGCCTAGCCCTGTGCCAAGCAGAGCTCCGATAACGAGCTGAATGACGATCAGGAACACATACAGAATGAGTGTAAGCACCACGTACATGCCGAATAACCGCCAGAAGCTGCGCCGCGTTAAGTTCCAGCTGAGACCGATGCCGATCGAATCCTCTCCCAGCGCTACGAAAGGCAAATAGTAGCACCAGCGAATGAAGAAGTAAGCGAATGTGATAAGCGATCCTAACCCTACTGCGATAAAAAATATAATCGAGAACACCAGCGCGCCCCCGCCGAATCCGCCGACCGCATTCGAAAAGCCGCTGCCAAGCGCAAAAACAACCGCAAAAATAATAAGAATAATAGCTAATCCCATATAAATGCCGACCAAGATGAGTCCGTCCAGGAACGTACTGCCGGCCAGCGGCCAGAAACGAGCGAACGACTTCTTCAAGAGCTGTCCCAGCGTAGGCGTCTCTTCGCCATACAGGTTGGCTTTCACCAGATGTACGACCGATGCGATCGAAGCCGGCATAAGACCCAGCAGCATGATCGGCAGCAAGATCAGTACGAACAAAAGCATTTTCCCTATGTAGGCAGGATCGTACTGCTCAGGGTTATTTTGCAGCAGAGGCGATCCGGGTCCGAACATCTCTTCCAATGAACCGCCATTGCGGATATAATCAAGCACCGTATTTGAAGTAACGGCTGTTTCCTGGTATGTAAGCAAATGCTGCAGAAGATAGAACGGACCGTAAAGAATCAGCATAACCGTCGTTAATACCATAAAATGTTTACGGTACAAATGAAAGCTCCGATCCAGAATTCTCCCGATTCCCATCGGTCTTAAAGCTGTGTTTTGCATGGTTAACCCCCTAAATGTTGGTAATTCGAATACCCATCGACTATTATACACCAAACGTTGGAATTTCTGACCAATTAAATTGGCATAGCAAAAAAGCCGGACCGATAAGTCATTATCTGTCCAGCTCCACCCGGTTGCGCCCGGCCGATTTCGCGCGGTACAGCGCATGATCCGCTCTGGAAACCATATCCTCGAGAATCATGGTGCCGTATTCCAGCTTCGGTGAAAATTCAGCGATGCCGATACTCGCCGTCAGGGGCACCGCCACTTTCTCATCCCGATAAGCCGTTTGCCGGATATGCTCCAGAATCGTTTCTGCCAAGCTTGCACACTGCTGCGCACTTTGCCGGAGGCAGAGGATGATGAACTCTTCCCCTCCGTAGCGTGCGACGATCGTATTCGCATCCGCCTGCTCTTTCAGAATGGATGCGACATGAGAGAGCACGCTGTCCCCGACTTGATGGCCGTACGTGTCGTTAATTTTTTTGAAATGGTCGATATCCATCATGATGACGGAACTAGTCTGTCCTGCCGATAGACAAGCATGCAGCCTGTCATTGCCGACGGACATCATATATCGCCGGTTGTGAATCTCGGTGAGCGGGTCCATTCTGGCATAGTGCTCCAATAGGGAAATCGTCCTCTTCAGCTTCTCCGCCATCATATTGAACGTGTTGACCAATTGCCGGAGCTCAATGGGAGCGTTTCGGATTTCGCCGGCATCGATCTGATAATCATAACTCCCTTTTTGAATGATTTTCGTAGCGCGCAGCAGCGAACGCACCGGCTTCTCAATTCGCGAAGCTACCATAAAAACAGCAAGTATGCTGCATATAAGGGCAACTAAGGAGATCAGAATGATCGTGATGCTCATCTGATACAATTTCCCCAGTACCTCTTTCTTGGTGACTTCCCCGACAACAATCCAGTTCTTCTCTTTGGACCATAAGTACTGCCCGTATACCTGCTCCCCGTGAAAGCCGGCATACGCCTCATTAGACGGGACTTCCTTCCTGGCCATCTCGACGATCTCCGACGTCGCCAGAGCGGCGTTTGCGTTCCGCATGTCCAGATTGCGCATGGAACGGGTCACGATTTGTCCATCCGCATCCAGCACATACACTTCTCCCGTCTCTCCGAAGCTGAGCTGCTTCATCAATGTGTTCAGCGTATCCAAAGTCACGACGCCCAGAACAGCCCCCTGGAAATCATCGGCATCTCCGAGCACCGGAGCGGCAAACATAATCATCGGCTTCCCGGATTCAGGGGAAATATCCACGCTGGAGATGTAGCTTTTCTTCTGATCCTTAACCTGCGCGAAGAAAGGTTTGGCCCCGACGTACACGCTTACATCAGGAGCAATCCGTATATAGCCGTCCTTTTCGACGAATTGAATGGATTCGAACTCCGAATTGACCTTGCCGTAATTTTGAAACTCCCTCTTCAAATCGCCGATCCGGTGAAACTTGGCATTGTCCGAGAGTGCGAAACGCTTGATCGCATCCAATTTTTCCTGTGCCCATCTTTCTATATATAAACCCTGCAGGGTAATAACCTGTTTGAGCTGAAGCTGTGCTTCATTCACACGGTCGTTTTGCTCGATGTAATAAAAAGGAACAAGAATTGAAACGGCCAATGCCACTATGGCGCCACCCGCCCATAATTGAAACCGCATTTTAAGCGTTTGGTTGGAGAAATACGAGGAAACGCGTCCCACTTCGGCATCAGCTCCTTTCCTACCTTCTATCTTCTTATTATACCTTTTATCCCAGTCAAAAAAAGACATTATCTCTTATAAGACGACAATTTTTTTATTCCCATTTTTCCGCCCCGCTTCTATCATTTGAAAAGAGCTCCGGTTTGGCTTATGCTAATTTGTAATTAGAAATGAGGTCGTTATTGCTATGAAAACTCTTGTACTCACCGAAAAACCGAGTGTCGCTAAGGAAATTGCCCGCGTCCTCGGCTGCACGCAGAAGCAGAAGCATCATTATGAGGGCCCCAAATATGTCGTTACCTGGGCGCTGGGGCACCTGGTTACGCTTGCTGAGCCTGATGATTACGATGCCAAATACAAAACGTGGAATCTGGAAGATCTGCCTATCCTCCCTGAGCGCATGAAGCTCAAGGTATTGAAGGAAACCTCGCATCAATACCGCGGCATCGAGCAATTGAGCCGCCGCGGCGATCTCGCCGAGCTGATCATCGCCACGGATGCCGGGCGGGAAGGCGAGCTCGTCGCCCGCTGGATTATGGAGCTGATCCGCTGGAAGAAGCCGTTCAAACGGCTTTGGATTTCGTCGCAGACGGATCAGGCGATTCGCGACGGCTTCGCGCAGCTGAAGCCGGGCACGGATTACAACCGGCTGTACCAGGCCGCCGTCTGCCGTTCCGAGGCCGATTGGCTGATCGGCCTTAATGTGACGCGCGCGCTGACGAGCAAGTTCGGCGCGTCCTTGTCCGCCGGGCGTGTACAGACGCCCACGCTGGCTATGATGATCGACCGTGAGAAGGAAATCCGGGATTTCCGGTCTGTTGACTACTGGTCGATCGAGGCGGATTTGGGCTCTTTCCGCGCGGTGTGGCGGGATCCCAAAACCGGCGACACGCGTATCTTCGACCGCGAGCGCGCCGACGGCCTGAAAGCGAAGCTGCAAGGGCAGAGCGGCCGCATCGTGAGCATTGCGAAGACGGAGAAACAAATACCGCACCCGCTCGCCTACGACTTGACCGAGCTGCAGCGCGACGCCAACCGCAAATTCGGCTTCTCGGCCAAACAGACGTCGAACGTGCTTCAGCGGCTGTACGAACAATACAAGATCGTCACGTACCCGCGGACGGATTCCCGCTATCTCACCTCGGATATGGCGCCGACGCTCGCCGGCAGAATCAAGGGCGCAGCCATCGGCCCTTATGCGCCGCTTGCCGCCCCGCTGCTGCGCAAGCCGCTGGCGATTTCGAAGCGTATTGTCGACGACAGCAAGGTTTCCGACCATCATGCGATTATTCCGACCGGCGAACCGGTTGCGCTGGCGAGCTTAAGCGCGGATGAGCGCAGGCTGTACGATTTGATCGTGCGCCGCTTCCTGTCCTTGTTCTACGGGCCTTGCCGGTACGATGAAACGAAGCTAACGGTCGAGGTCGCCGGGGAGAAGCTGCATGCCTCAGGCAAAGTCGTCAAAGACGGCGGCTGGAAAGAAGTTTACGGCGCGAGCGACTTCAGCGATCCGGACCGCGATGAGACGGACAGTGATGACGATCCGTCCCAGCTGCTGCCACAGGCGAAGGAGCAGGATGCCGTCACCGTCAAGCAGGCCCGCCAGCTCAACCGGCAGACGAAGCCGCCGGGCCGCTATACGGAAGCGTCCTTGCTCGCGCAGATGGAGAAATGGGGGCTTGGCACGCCGGCAACGCGCGCGGATATTATCGAGAAGCTCGTGTCCTCGGACACGATCGAGCGCCAAGGCTCGCAGCTGATCCCGACAGGCAAGGGCAAGCAGCTGATTGAGCTGGCCTCGGAGGAGCTGCGGTCGCCGGAGCTGACGGCCAAGTGGGAGCAGGAGCTCGAGCGGATTGCCAAAGGCAAAGGCAGCATGGAGCAGTTTTTGAGCGGCATTCGCAAGAAAACGGTGGAATTGGTTAGTGAAGTGAAGAAAAGCGACGCGGCTTACAAGCCGCATAACCTTACGGGCAGCAAGTGCCCGGATTGCGGGGAGTTCCTGCAGGAAGTCAAGGGCAAGCGCGGGCGTTATCTCGTCTGCTCCAGCCGCGAATGCTCCTACAAGCGCGAGGCCGACGGACAGCTGACGAACCATCGTTGTCCGCAATGCCATAAGAAGATGGAAATCCATAACGGGAAGTCCGGTAAGTATTTCCAATGCCGTCCATGCAACGTCGTCGAGAAGGTTGACAAAGACGGCTCAGGCGGAGGCGGCCGCCGCGCCTCGGCCAAGGCGAACCGCCAACTGATCGAGCAGTACTCCGATCAGACCCAGCTTGGCAGTTCGCTCGCCGAGAAGCTGATGGCTGCTATGGGCCAGAAGAAGGACGAATAGCGCTCGCCAGGCGGGGATATCGTCTCCCCGGCAGGGGGTGAGCGGACCTAGCCTCTCCGCCACGCGCGGATGGCATCGACCTCCGCATAAGCCTCTCCGCACGATGCGCCCGGCGCTCGTCCGCCGAGTCTAACGGACTCAGCGAACGCTATTCCTGCGAATAGCGCGGCATTTCGCCGCTTACGGACACCAGAGACCTTATTTGCCGATTTCAGGGCGTTTTCCCGCCCAAATGAGCAAATAACGGCCGCGGTGTCCGTTACTTTTCCGATGAAGCCCTATTGCTTGCAATAAGGGCTTCCCTGTCCGTTAGCGAGGCCCGCCCCCCGCGCGAATTGGCATTGGCCCCGCACGGGATAAGCGGAACCTGCCTCTCCACGCTGCGCCCGGTGCTCGTCCGCCGAGTCTAACGGACTCAGAGGACGCTATTCCTGCGAATAGCGCGGCATTTCGCCGCTAACGGACACCAGAGACCATATTTGCCGATTTTCAGGGCGTTTTCCCGCCCAAATGAGCAAATAACGGCCCCCGTGTCCGTTACAATTCCGATGAAGCCCTATTGCTTGCAATAAGGGCTTCCCTGTCCGTTAGCGAGGCCCACCCCCTCGCGTTCATCCGCCATGCAGGCGGAGCACAAAAAAACCAAGCGAAATCTGCCCCCCGGCAGCTCTCGCTTGGCTTTTTTTATCCCTCTGCAGCCTGTTCCATGATCTTTCCTTTGACCGCAAGCTGAAGCTGCTCCAGACTCGTTATGCCGAGACTGATCAGCGCTTCCCCTGCTTCCATATTAACGTTCGCCAGTATATGCATGCTTGTATTCGGTACAAGTGATTTGCGAAATTCGTGAAATAGAACGGCATTATACGCTTTGAGCACCGTCATGAATTCCACCGTCGGCGGAATGAAGCCGCGAATTTCCGACGCTTTCCAGAAAAACTCCCTCACGTGGATAATGTCTGCGCCGGTCCGGTTCAACTTGCGGATCATGACAAAAAATTCATCGATTAAAGCCTGTCTCTCCGGCCTCATGCTCCCATCACTCATGCTACCATCTCCCAGTTTAACTTCAACCCGGTCTGTAACCGTCTATGGAAAGCATATCACATTATAGTACCTTTGATCTACAAAAATAGTTTATAAGTCCTATATTAAGGAATCGGTTTTTCCTTGCCAAAACCTCTGTGCCGAATGGAGAGAAACATATCCACCACATACAGCACCACGCCCAGGTTAATCGCCAAGTCCGCAATATTCATAATGCCATCTCCTGAACGGAAGACGATAAAATCCGTCACCTTCCCGAACAACAGCCGCTCAATACCATTCCCGATGGCCCCGCCAACGAAGAACGCTGCCCCGCACTGCTGGAGGATGCTCTGCATGCGCCCCTTGTGCCGGTAATAAATGATCACCGCGACGACGACAACGGAAACAACGCCCAGATAGGGTGCCCAGCCCTGAAGCGAGCTCCCCGCCGCCCCCGTATTTTGGTAATACGTGAAGGAAACGATGTCTTTATAGAACGGCATGGATTCCCCCACACTCAGCATGGAGCGGACCCAGACTTTCGATAATTGATCAATAGCTGCAACGACGATAATGATGAGATAGAAAAGCATAAGACTCCCCCTATTGGCAATGTGCTCCTTCTCCTCTATTCTACATGACAGGACGTGGGAACTGCGAATGTTGCGACTAGCGCCGCCGCTTACCGCCCCCCTCCATCCAAATGCAATACAAATAGCCGCCCCGGACCTGCCCAGGCAGCTACTTCATGTTCTCATACTCCCAGCAAGGTTCTCAGCAGCTCTCCTGGCGTATGAACCAAATAATCCGGTCCCCCTCTGAGCAGCAGACGCGGCGCGTCATACCCCCATGTGACCGCAACAATGGGCACGCCCAGCTTCTTGCATGCCTCGATGTCTCGCAGCTCGTCTCCGACATAAATCATGCGGGAAGGCGTGGTCCCCCACTGCTTCATAACTTTGCGAATGGAGTGATGCTTGCCGAACAGCAGTTTCGCCGAAATAATTTCTTTGAAGGCGCCGTCCATTTTGTTATTTTTCAGAAACGTACGAATGTTAGCCTCCGAATTGGAGGAAAGAATGGAGCACTTCACACCCTGTGAAGAAAGCTTCGCGATGACATCTTTCATACCCGGAACGATATGAAGCGTTTTGATATTCTCTTGATAGAGCTGTCTGCCCGCGACGATGAGCTTGGGAATCTGCAGTGCCGGCACACCCAGCCGGTCGACCCGCTCTGCGATGGAAAGCGACCGGAGCAGCGCCAGATCCGTATCTCGAATCCTGCGAAACTGGTGCTGCTCTGCCATTTCATTATACAGCTTGACGAGCAAAGCTCTGGAGTCGACGAGTGTGCCATCGAAATCAAAGAGGATATGTTTCACCATTCGGTTGTATATACAAATAAGGCCGGACCCTCAGTCGGCACTTCTTTGATTTGATTATGGGCAAATTCCTCAAGCGGATCTTTGACGATATGCGGATTGCTGACGTCCCGCAGATCTTCCCAAACACAAGTTATACCGCGTCCATAAGCATCCGCATTGCCGGCATACATTTTACAGCCTTGACAGAACTGCTCTTGCTGATGGGCATCCAACTTGACGATTTTATTTCGGAGACAGCAGTAAATTTCATTGTCTGCATTACATACATTAACGTGAGTGATTAGAGCCATTGTCAGTCAACTCCCTTGCGGCACATTTTGTGTGTAAAGTAAGTTTATCGCACTACTATTAAGTGTATGACAGTTTTTTGTAAACGGAATAACATTTCTCATGACAAGCTGCCTAAATTTGCTACAATATGAAAATGGAATAACCCGATTGGAGGATCCTTCATGCAGGATTGGATGCATCTAGCCTTCCCTTTTCTTATCATCGGCTTTATCATTTATCGTCGAACGAAACGTACGATCGGCTTTCAGAGGCTGGCCAAACGGCGGCTCAAATTCCGTCTCACCCTGTTCAGCCTGCTCGGAATCGTGATTTTCCTGCTAGGCTTCGTCCATCCCAGTCATTTCATCGGCTATGTCATCGGCCTTGCTGCCGGCGCAGGTCTGGGAATGACCGCCATCCGCCACACCCGCTTCGAATATCGGACGGACGGCTGGTATTACCGGACGCACCTCTGGATCGAAATCGCCGTCCTCGTGCTGTTCCTCAGCCGCATCGTTTACCGGTTGGCCTTCATCGCGCTGTCCCCGGACCCGGCCAGGATGAACCCGGCAGATCCGATGCAATTCACCGAGGACCCTTTGACTGCAGGCGTCTTCTTCGTCCTCGTCTCTTACTATGTGCTGTACTTCACCTACTTGCTTCGCGAAGAAATCAAGCTGGATGCAGGCGCAGCATCCGTATCCGCCGATGAAGCAGCCGGTCCGCAAGCCGCCAAATAACAGAGAGCTGTCTGCAGGGTCCATCGCGACCCTGCGGACAGCTCTTTATGTCCCGGCATGCCGCTCGCGCAAATAAGCTAGAATCCGACAACGGTTTTCGAGCGACATTGCATCCGGAGTGAGCTAACCTATGAAAAAGGATTCATAGGAGGGCAACCATAATGAGAGATTTGGAGTTCATTGCCTTAGGCTTGTTCGTTGTTGGTCTCATGTTGTGTCTGTGTATCGACGTATTCAAGAGGAATAGAACGATGATGCTCTCCTATCAGAATCAATCTGAAACCGAGAATGCCGTGAGAGTCATTGAAGTATTCGAGGGATTGGAAGAACCGGAGGAATTGGTGCCTGCTGCAGGGTTGAAAGAGGTCGTCTATCCGATGTATATCGATTGCAGCCGCAACGTGCCGCAGCCTGTACAACCGCCCGCTTGCTGACGGGCTTTTCACTTAAGAATGACCAAGAATGACGGAAGGCTGCGCGCCTTGCGTCATTCTTTTTGTACTGAACCTGAAGAGACGCCCCATCTTGGAGCGCCTTCACTTAAACCTTCTTTCCCCTAACTGCCGGTTGGGGTTGCAAGCTCACGGCGGGATGCCAGCCCGAGATGTTCGCGAAGCGTCGTGCCGCTGTACTCCGTCCGGTAAATCCCCCTATTCTGCAGCTCGGGAATGACCTTGTCCACGAAATCATCCAAACCGCACGGCAGCAGGGGCGGCATCAAATTAAATCCGTCCGCTGCTCCATTCTTCAGCCAACGCTCCATCACATCCGCAATCTGCACAGCAGTACCTGCAAAAGTAAAATGCCCTCTCCCGCCGGCCGTACGGATAATGAGCTCGCGAATCGTCAGATGCTCCCGGCGTGCCAGATCCACATAGAGCTGGAACCGTGCCTTCTGCCCTTGAATCTGATCGATAGACGGAAGCGCCGCCAGAGGCAGAGGACCGTCCAACGGATAGTCAAACAAGTTCACTTTGAGCAGGTCCGACAAACTGCGCACGCCATATTCGGAAACGGCCAATTCATTCAGCTCCCGCTCCTTGTCCCTGGCCTCCGCTTCCGTGTCTCCGACAAAAGGAATGAAGCCGGGAAGAATGATAACCTCATTCTCCGAGCGTCCGAATTGGCGCATTCTGCTTTTGACATCGGTATAGAACGCTGCGGCGTCCTCCATCGTATTTTGCGCCGTGAAGATCACTTCCGCGAGTTCGGCGGCAAACTGCTTCCCGTCTTCCGAGGAGCCGGCCTGCACAAGAACAGGATGCGTTTGCGGCGAACGCGGAATGTTGAGAGCTCCTTTAACGGAGAAAAAGTCGCCGTTGAATTCAGCGCCCTGAATCCGGCTTACATCCGCATAGATGCCGGAGGGCTTATCGGCGAGCAGCGCATCCTCCGCCCAGCCGGCCCACAGCCGTTTGGCCACCTCGACGAACTCCTTCCCCCGATCATAGCGGACTTTGTGGTCCAGATGCTGCTCTTTGCCGAAATTGTGCGCTGTGGCGTCGCCTGTCGAAGTCACAATGTTCCATCCGGCACGACCCCCGCTAATGTGATCGAGCGAGGCAAACTTCCTGGCGATATGGTACGGCTCGTTGTAGGTGGTCGAAGCTGTCGCTGTCAGACCGATATGCTTCGTTACCGAAGCGATGGCGGACAGCAGCGTGAATGCCTCCAGCTGGGGAATGACGCGATATTTAATTAACGGGGTTAAACGATATTTCTCCGCCAGGAAGATCGAGTCCATCTTCCCGCGCTCGGCGGTTTTGGCCAGCTCCTGGTAGTAGCTCAGGCTGGTGGCAAGCTGCGGCTGCGCATCCGGATGCCGCCACGAGGCCTCATGATGACCGGTGCTCAAAATAAATAAGTTCAAGTGCAGCTGTTTTCCCTCTTTCACTCCTGTCACCTCATCGCTCCCATTGATCTATGACGGCAGTATATAGCCGTACTCTTGTCTTCTCCGCTCTTCTTTCTGCTGCTTCTCCAGCGCCTTGAGCCCGATCTCCGTTGCTTCCTGCGGGTCTATGACGAACACCCCGTCATCGTCTCCCACGACCAAGTCCCCGGGCTGAACGCTGACGCCGAACACACTGACCGGCGTATTCACTTCGCCTTCCAGCTTGAGCGTCCTTGTGGTCAGCGCGCTGATCCCTTTGGAATAGACGGGGAAGCCCAGCCCCGTAATCGCGCGAACATCCGCTGCGCAGCCGGACACAATGACGCCCGCCACCTTCTTGGCGATGGCCGCATACGTCCTGAATTCGCCCCAGCACGCCCGCTGCTCGTCGCCGGACATATCGATGACGAGCACATCGCCGGGCTGCACCAGCTCCATCGCTTGGGTGATGGCGCTGGAGTCAATATGCGGTGTGCGTACCGTTACCGCGTTCCCCAGCAGCCGAATCGGCCGGAACAGCGGCTGGGCGCCATGCAGGAACCCGAAATCCGTCAAGTGGCCGATGGTGGACGGACTAATATCGCGATATAACTCCAGAAGCTCTGGAGTAACGCCTTGCACTCTCGGTTGAATACGAAACATAGTGAGATCTCTCCTCTCCTTCTCTCCTTTACTTAACCGGCTTAACTAACTCCGGCTCGTCAACTGCGCTTCCTTCACCGCCCCCGGTTTTCCAGGCAGTAAGTGGAACGGGTTTGCCGCTTCGCCCTGACCGAAAGGCATGCTGCCCGGCACCCGCATCGTCTGCTTCTTCAGCAGCGGGCGCACAAGCTGCTTCCATGGCCATTGGGCCGCTGCAAATAAGGCGTTATGCAGAACCTCCGCAACCTCGGCAGGCAGCTCCGCCTTAGCCATCGCTTCCTCCAGGCAGCTCTGCAGCTCCTGCCACAAGCTCGTTTCGCTAACTCCATAATATTGGGAGACGCTTCGCAAAATCGCGTAGCCGTTCACCTGAATGCCGAGCATCTGGAAGAACGTCAGCAGCTTTTCCGGCTTGTCGTGATACAGGGAATTCGGATACCCTTTGCGCAAGGTGTATGCAGGATCCTCAAGACCGTTCGCTTGGAGCCAAGGCACATGAACGCGCAGAGCATCATGGTCGCGGAGCAGCAGCCCCGCGATATGCCCATGCTTCCACACGAGCACGCAGTTCTGACCGTGAACTTCCGGCATCATGCCCAGCTTGAACAAGCGGAAGCAGATTTCGAAATAGGTGGTGAGCGATTCGCGGAATAGCCGCACGACCGCCGCCTCGCTTACGTCCGATCCAACCAGCCTCAGCCATTCGTCATAAAGATGGCCGTTCTCCTTGGATTCGTGAACCGACAACGCCGACATCGGCAGCAAACGGACGTCGGCATCCTGCACGAGCTCAGCCGGATATTCGCGAATCATCGTCGACAGATGCCTCGGATAATCGGCGAACAGATCGCGGTCTTCCGGCAAGTACGCCCACCATTTCGTTTCGTCGCATAGAAACAGCTTGTGCTTCAGCACGGCATCGCGCTCCAACGCTTGCCGCATGACCCCTTCCGCCTGCTGTCCGTTCATCAGCTTGATGGCAGACAAATAGCGAAGACCACCCAGCGAGTAGATGCCCAGCGGCAGCTTGACATGGTAAGGGCCTTCCTTCTCTGGCATCAACGATCGAACGGACGAGGTCGCGTAGAAGGTCCCGGTCTGCGTCTCCAGCGGAATGCATATCCCCTCTTCCAGCTCTCGCTTGATCTGCTCGGGCAATATCGCCGACATCTGCCATGGGTGAACAGGGATGGCTGTATAGGCGCCATCGCCAAGACCACGCCGGTTCATTTCATCGCTAAGCTGCGCACGCTCTTCCTTGGAGAGCAGCAGGTCGGCCGGGACCAGCTCCGCACGATCATCCAGACCGGATACGACATAATCCTGTTTCACCGCCATCCAGTTAAGCGCAATCGGACGACCGAATTCAGCCGTATAGCTGCGGCATTCTTCATAACCCCAGCCCTGCTTCACCTTCGAGACCGGGTGGAAGGGTCTGTCACGGTAAGCTGCTTTCCGTTCCGCTTCCAGCAAGGCAGCCGCCTGCGGAAGCTCCAGAATAGGTGCCGCCGGCTGTTCGTTCTCAAGCGCGAAGGACGTTTGCAGCAGCGTCTGCTCCATCATGTGCAGCAGTTTCACAGCGCCGTAAGGATCAACGGTTACGGGATCGTTCGCATACAGCGTATATGCATTCTCCATCAGCTTCATAGGACCCATTTCGACTACGCGGATGGTCTGTTCGTGAAGCTTCACTTGAAACACGCCATCCTCGGCGGAGTAACGGTAAGACTGCACGATGGCTGATCTTACGGGAAACACGATGACAGCATCCGGGAGCTGCCAACGAAACATATGCGTTGCCAGCCCGCCCTCCGATTCGAGCCGCTCTTGAACGGCCTTCATCTGCGAATCCTGTGCCGCAAGTGCATCCCATTGCTCCTTGGTCAACAGCTCCACACCTGCATGGCCCTCCAGAAATTGTTCGGCCAGCAGGGTGTTCACCAGATCTTCCATCATCCGCTGCTCAGCTATATAGCCGGTATTGTCCTTCTTCATTGCGTACGGCCTCCTTGTGGCATTCGATAATGGGCCAGCGGATTCGGAACATGCTTCGGATCGACCTCCATGTCCTTCCACAGCCTTCTTCTTGCTAATTGTTCGATCTGAATCGTATCAGAGAACAGATCGTATTTCGCAAAGTTAGCTGCATGCTCCGGATGCTCCTGCTCGTACTGCCGAATGACATCCGCAACCATTTGCCAAAACTCCGTTTCCTTCAGTCCATAACGCTCGTGCATGAAGATGCCGATATCGCCTAAGCACACGAAGAAAAAGGCGCTGTGCAGAAAATCCTTCACCGCATCCAGATCGTCGGTCTGCATATAGGAATGGCGGTTGATGGCCCGGTGAGCGGCCGGCTCCAGGTTCAGCTCCGGGCAAGCCTCCGGCTGCGGCAGCTGAGCCTTGGAGAAACGCAGGCCGTCGTGGAAATCCTTCAGCGCCAGTCTGACAGGCAGGCCGTCTTGATGAATGAGCACGATATTCTGAGCATGGGATTCCATCGCCAGCCCGTGCGCGAACAACATGTGAATCAGCGGCGTGATCGCCGTTTCGAGCAGCTGGCGCGTCCACGCTTGAAGTCCGTACCGGGAGATCCAGGGATCGATGAACGGCTTCTCGCCGTCCAGATAGGTGACCGAGCTTAATGGAATGGCCGATTCCCCTTCCTTCAGGAAGCGGTGCACGCTTTGTCTCCACACGACGCCTAAGTTTCCATAAGCTTGCGGCTGGGAGTCGGCGGGAAGCTTGTCGTATTCGAAGGTGATGCCGGCGAATTCCGCCAAGAATACGAATCCCAGCTTCTTGGCCGTTTCATCCTTCTCCGTCAAAGTCAGCAGCCAGCGGGAAACGAGCGGGGCATTCAGTACCGTATGCTTCGCGAGCATGCGGCGCGTTGACGTATTGGTGATGTTCAGCGCCATCTTCATGTAGGCTTTCTCCCGATTGGACGCATTCGCCCAACTGCGAATAGACTGCTGCGCATAATAAACGTCCGTGCCGCTGCCGAGCTTGACGATCGATGCGTCTTCCAGCTGCTCCCGGAAGGCTGAAGTAATGACGTGCTCCCACTGCCAGGGATGCACCGGCATAAACCTGTAATCTGCAGCCTGGAGCCCTTTCTCAGTCAAAATAGCTTCAAACTGGCGCAAGGTTTCACTGCCCAGCTCATACGCGATAATGGCCCGGTAGTCCTCCCCCTCCATTACGGAGAGCAGGCTCTGGCCTTTGGCAACCGCAAGCCAAACCGGCTGCAGCCGCTGGCCGAACTCAGGGCCGTACCGGGCGTTCTCCTCCATGCTGAAGCCGATTCGCGACTTGTAGCACGGGTGATACGGATGTCCGTCCAACAAGCTTTCCAGCTCGTCATAGCTGCGTTCCTGTCCGCTCGGAGGCAGCGACGCCCGGTACGCTTGTGCCTGAACATCCTTGGCGAGCGTGCTCAGCAGCTCCTCTAGCAGCATGCCGAGCCGCTCTTGGTCACGCTGCGCTTGGCCGAGCACTTCTGCCACGAATTGGGCCAAAGCCGCTGGCCCCCATTCGCCGCTTCCCTGCCGGCGCCTGATCGTTTCTCTGGCCAGACGAACGCGCCCGAACGTAAATTTACGTTTGGCCTTGAAGCGGTAGGAAACCTCTTCGCCTTCGGCTGTCTTGCCTCCCAGAATGAGCTCCCCGTCGAACTTAGCCCCCGGGACACCGCTGAGCGGTACGGCAATTTCCTCATAGATCACAGCTTCAATTAACTGTCCGAGCACCCTTTCCTGCACGTTGGCTTCATAGGCTGCCGAATGGACCGGGGCTTTATGTATCGTGTTCATCCTATACACCTCATTTGATTAATTCCTGACCGCCCGCCAAGGCGGCCGGATCTTCGCGCTGCGCGATGTGCGGAAACACTTTCACGCGCATCCAAATAATCGAGATTAGCAGCAGAGCCGCCATCATAATGAAAATCATCGGCAGGCCGAAGCCCGACGCTACCGCTCCCATGCCGAGCGAGCCGGCCAAACCGCCCAACAGCACAGCGCAGTTGACATAGCTGTAAGTCCGGCTCTCCATGCCTGCCGGCGCGTATTGACGAACGAGCACGTTCATCGACGGCATCATGCCGCCAATACAAGCGCCCGTAAAGAACCTTAGGGCGATTAACTGCCATAATTGATGGACGAACGCCTGCGGAACGGCGAAAATGATCGCGCCGAATACGGCATAGACGAAAACCCGGTGCGAGCCGATTCGATCACCGAGCTTGCCGAGATGCGGGGCGGTGATCATATTCGCAATCCCCATCGCCGCCGAAGTAATGCCGGCAAGCACAACCACATTGTCCGAACCTGTCGCCAATTGCTGGACATACAGCGGAATAAGCGGCAGCGTGCCGATCATGGCCGCCCGCAGAATGGCCGAGGAGACGAACATCGAGGCCATCGGCTTCCTGGCTACGATCAGCTTGAAATCCTGCAGCATATCCGTCCTCTCCGCCGATTTCTCCTTCTTCTCGAACGTCTCCCTCACGCCGAAAATGACGATCAGCGCCGCTGCGAAAATACTGATTCCGGTATAGAAGAATACCTCCCGCAGACCGAAATGGTCCGCCAATAGCCCGCCTAGCAGCGGCCCGCATATGGTGCCGGCCACAGCTCCCGAATGCAGGATGCCCAGCGCATACCCGCTGCGCTCTTTGGGCGTATTGGTCGCGGTCAGCGCGACGGCCGCCGGTCCGAATCCGGACAGCACGCCATTGACAAGGCGCAGCAGGAGCAGCTGCAAGGGGCTGGTGGCGACGCCCATCAGCGTGATCGTGACGGCCATCCCGAGGCCGGAGCGCACCAGCATCATTTTGCGCCCGTACTTGTCAGCCAGCCTCCCCCACAGGGGTGAAAACAGGAACGCCGTGAGCAGGTTCGCGCCATAGATCATCCCGGACCAGAACAGCACTTTTTTCGGATCGGTAAGCCCAAGCTCTTGCAAGTACAGCGGTAAAAAAGGGGTAATGGAGCTTGTGGACGCCATCGCCAGAAATTGCCCGACATATAGAATGAACAGGTTGCGTTTCCATTTATCCAAGGTAAAGACCTTACTCTCTTATGGGATTGGGAATATCGACAAACAGCGGTGTTTCTCCTCTTGCCAAGAAGCAGCTCGTCAAGTTCGCCTTGGCCGGCAAGCTTTCCCCATGCAGCAAATCATCGATATAAGTCGTCAGCCGGGCGTCGGCAGCGGAACGCTCCTGCCGCAGCACCGTTTGAACGACGCGCCAATAGAGCTCCTCCTCTTCGCGGTTGTAAGCCGCCAGCGTATGAATCAGCGAGCCCAGGTGGTTCACGAAGAAATAGTATTTCGTCCTCATCCACGTTGCGGATTCCTCATATAACACCGGGGAGCCCGCTGCGACCAGCGTATGGATCCAATCGGCTTCTGCGGCCTTGCGGCGGTCGATACTGACGCCTTCCAGATCGCGCACATAGAAGCAGTCGGGCATACCGCCTTTGAGAGATACCAGCGAGTTCTGCAAATGCGCCTCGAATGCAATGCCGTACTCCGCCAACATATGCAGCAGAGGCAGCATGGAAATGCGCAAATAACCCGCCAGCCACTCACGCAGATCAGGCAGCTGCCCCGATCCGCTTCGCCGTATCGCTTGGATCAGCTTCGGCTCGGCTTGTTCGGGCAAGCTCTCCAGCAAGGAGGCCAGCACATACGTGAATGGATTGGGCAAATCCATCGGCCTGTAGATGACCGTGAGGCTGGAAGCCCATTCCTCGGCGATCCCATCCATCGTTACCCGGCTGTAGCCTGTCTCGGATAGGATCCGGAAGGGGCCCGGTTGCCATTCGTGCCTGATATGGTGCAGCACCCGTGCCGCATCCATCGTCCGCTCAGCCTGCTCATGCGTATTCACACGCAGCAGATTCGTGATTCGAACGTGCAAGGGCAGCTTGTAACCGTATCCTCCCGATGGCTCCCACACGGTTCTTACTGAAGAAGTGGGGTATACGACAGGACCACATAAGCCCAGTGAGACGATCTTCCTTTGAGCGAACATCGGATGGAGCTCCGGCTGCTGCATCATATAATCCGCTTGCCACGGATGCATGGGCAGCAAACGATAGCCGCCGGCGGCGTCGCCTAACTGCTGACGGGCATGCAGGATAACGGATGGCGGAACCGCCCCGGCTTCCCCGTCCAGCCACTCCTCGTAGACGAGCGCTTTGCGCACCGCGAAATAATGCAGCTGGAAGGAAGCCCCTAGCTCGGGGCTGTATGCGGCAAGCTCGCTGAAATCGAAGCCTTCCGTACATTTCGGGTAGGGATGAAACGGATGTCCGTTATAGAGCGACTGCTCCGAACGGACGCATTCCGCTTGCCCCACCTCCAACGCTTGCGGCTGATTCAGATTCAGGTAATGCTCGATGTACAAGCTCATCTTCTTCAAGCTGTTCTCGATTCTAGTCTTGACGATGCGCTTGTTGGCTTCGCTCGCAGCTCCCTTCTCGCGGAGACTCAGTTCTTCCAGCAGCAGCGCGATCAAACGCTCAACCCCGAGTTCACGAAAGAATCCGGCTGGCGAGGCTTCGTAGAAAAAAGCACCGTACACGTGCTGGCCTATGGCCGAATAGTAGGTAATGGCGCCCGTGATCGTCTTGTCGATCATAGGCAAATGAAGGATGAACGACTCACCGTTCTTCGGGAAGGAATCGTAATGCCGGAGTCCCGGCAGCGTGGCCCGCGGATCTTTCATCCCTGTTTCCCTCAAGAAGCTGTTCAGCAATGCGCGAATGGTAGCCCGCTCCGCTAACTCCATACTTTTGGCCGCTGCGTCCGTCTGCTGTTGTAGCATCTATGCTCCCTCGCTTTCCGTTACGCGTCCAAAGCTGCGCAAGCGGCATGGACAGCCTCGCTGAACAATCCGGCAATATCATCCAATTGCTCCTGCGTCACGATGAGCGGCGGCAGGAAGCGCATGACGGCGGAATGTCTGCCGCCAACCTCGAGAATGACGCCGCGCTTGAGGCATTCCTTCTGAATTTGGCTGGCCAGTTTAGGGTGCTGCGGATAATGACCCAATCGATCGGGCTGACCGCTTGCATGCACGATTTCAACGCCGACCATCAACCCTCTGCCGCGCACGTCGCCAATGCAGTTCACATCCTGCTTCAGCTCGTTCAGCCGCATGCGCAGATGCCGGCCTAGCTGCTCCACCTTGGCGGGAATATTATGCTCTTTGATATATTTCAATGTGGCCAGACCGGCTGCCATCGCCATCTGATTGCCCCGGAACGTGCCGATGTGCGCTCCCGGCTGCCATACGTCTAACTTGGCATTATAAATAACGACCGACAGCGGCAAAGAACCGCCGATCGCTTTCGAGAGAACCAACACGTCCGGGATGATTCCGGCATGTTCGAAAGCAAACAGCTTCCCGGTGCGTCCAAGTCCGGTTTGCACCTCATCGATGATGAGCGGAATATTCCGCTCCTGCGTAATTCTGCGCATCTCGCGAACCCATTCCACAGGTGCGGGTATCGATCCGCCTTCGCCCTGCACGACTTCGAAAATCATCCCGGCAGGCGTAACGATGCCGCTCTCGGGATCATCGAGCAAGTTCTCGATGTAGCGCGAACTGATCTGGTGCGTCTGCTCGCCGCCGACGCCGAACGGGCAGCGGTACGCATAAGGATAAGGCATGAAGTGCACATCCGGGATGAGCCCGTTCACCTTCTCCTTCTGCCCGAGCGTGCCGCTCAAACTCATCGCCGCGTGCGTCGAACCGTGATACCCTCCCTGGAAGGAGAGGATGCTGCGGTTGCCTGTCGCGGTTTTGACCAGCTTGATCGCCGCTTCAATCGCATCGCCCCCCGTGGGACCGCAGAATTGGATGCGCGCGTTTCTCGCGAACTCCTCCGGCAGGCTGGCGAACACCTCATCCACGAACTGCTCCTTCAGCGGCGTCATCAAATCCAGCGTATGCAGCGGCCGCTTGCTGTCCAGCATCTGTTTGATCGCCTCGACGACGACAGGATGATTATGACCGAGCGCAAGCGTCCCGGCACCGGCAAGGCAATCGTAGTACACCCTGCCGTCCATATCTTTTACGTAAATTCCCTCCGCTTCTTGAATCGCAATCGGCAGCCTTCTCGGGTATGTTCTTGCATTCGATTCCCGCTTGGATTGGCTTTCCAGATAACGTGTATTTTGGGACTGTTCCGTGACAGTAAGATGAACCATGATCTTCACTCCTTAGTATCTTGTCTGCAGGTCAACGTCATCGTGACTTATTATCACGATAATGATAATCATTATCAGTCAACCTGCATTAAGAATACCAAGGAGTCCTAGCATAGTAAATTCTCCGATTAGATAATGTCATTACTCCGATTGGAGTACGACCTTGTCATGAATGTCCCCCCTCTGCATCATTTGTTTAACGGCATAAATGAAATCCGCACCCGAATCCTCGATGCCCAGCGCCTTTTTCATATTCTGAATATGCTTCTTGACCGTGTTCACACTAACGAACAACTCATCGGCAATTCGCTTAATTGAATAATGGTTGCACAGCATATCGGCGATTTGGCGCTGCCTCTCGCTCAGCCTATCCTTCGTCCCCGCCGGCGGAAGCCCGTAACTATGCCCGTGCCCGCTTCTCTCCCCGGAGGTTGCCGTCGAAACAAGCCGATCTTCCAGACTGGCTCCTCCGTATTCAATAGTCACTTTCACCGAATCATTGATTTGGAGCCGCATCACCTGATCGACCACGATTTGATGCAGATCGACTAACTTAGCTCGCGCCCGTTCATCCGTGGCACTGGAATCAATGGTCATTCGCACTTTGGTTATGGTCATGTCTTATCTCTCCATCCCGTATGTAGTAAGAGGTTATCTAGATTGAAGCGGCCCGTGACGCAGCAGGCTTTCAGCGATTTCATCCACAATAAGGTCGATGGCTATCGGCCCATAGTAGCCGATCCACATTGTCGTATTAACGGTATAGACATGATTGGCTTGTACGGCTCTCAGCCTTTTCCAACCTTCGGATTTGCAATATTCGCCAATCAATTCGCAGTTGGAGTCATCCGTCAGAAGGAATAAATGATCCACATTTTGCAGCTCCTCAAGCGTCGTCCATCGGCTCGATGGCATCTCGGCACTGGCGCAAACCGGAGGCTGCATCCCCAAATCTCCGTACAAAATATCCGCTGTACGATGCGCCTGCGTGTGCAGCCGAAGCTGATTGTCGCGCGGTCTGATTAAAGCGACGGTCTCGCTGCCTAATCTGGCGGCAAGCTCCCTCCGCAGCAAGGCAGCTTTCTCATTGTACGCTGCCAGAACGTCCGGCACCTCCTGCTCCTTGCCCAAAATTTGACCAAACGTACGGAGCGTAGAACGCCAATCCGCGTTCCGTTCCAGTTGCAGCGTCGGGGCAATCTTGACCAACTCGTCATACACTTCCGCTTGCAACTCCGTACAGACGATCAGATCGGGGGCTGCCAGGCGAATGGCCTCCAGATCCGGCTTCTCCTTCGTTCCCATAACTTTGACATCATCCAGCATATGAGAAACATAGGCAGGGAATGTCGAAGCATCGCTAGTTGTGATAACGCTCCCGCAAGGCTGCTTGCCCAGTGCCAGCAGTTGATCGATGTACTGCGCATCCAGGACGATAATATGGTCCGGTGTTTGGCCGAGCGTCAATTGGCCCCTTGCGTGGTCAATCTTCCGTTCCGCCTGCACAACTGCACTTCCCTTCAAGGTCGCATCCGTTGGAGAAGTCCGGCTCTCATAGACGCTTCGTGCGCTTGCCAAAGTCGGCAGCGCGCATACGCTAAGAAGCAGGGATAGTGTAAGTATGAAGCTGACCGCTATGGAAGCTCTAGTGCCGGAATAGGTGTAGCGCGGATTTCCACCACGCTCTTGAAAATGATTTTCATCCTCACTCAACTCACTATACGATTGCAATTTACTGGGAACAATGGGCAATTGCGACGGTTGCAATGGATTATGACGACAGCGCTCCGCTTGGCTGAACTGCTCCCTGAAGCGGCCAGGGGAGACGCCGATGTGCTTCTTGAATATCCGGCCAAAATAGTAGCTGTCCATATATCCGATATCCTCTGCGATTTGGGCCAGCGGTACATCCGTGTGCTGCAATAGCGATTTGGCCCTGCTGAGCCGCAGCTGAATCAAGTAATCCATCGGCCCCATGCCGACCTTGGCCTTGAACAGCCGCTGTAATTGGCGCGCATTGCAGTCCAGCAGCTCCGCCAGCCCCTGCAGCGTCATCTGTTCGGCGTAATGCTCCTGCATATAGCGGATGGCTTGGCCGACCGGCTCCGGGCCGGTCATCTCGCCGCCCTGCTCCTGCACTTGCTCCAGCCATTCATAGATCATCTGATGGAAAATCGCTTTGACATGGAACTTACCCAGCATATCCATCTGCATCCACAGACGGTGCATGTCTTCCATTCTTGAGAACAAAGCAAGCGGCTGCCGGGGTACGAACCCGAATTGCTGGTTAAACGGATTGCTTCTCTCCTGCAGGCGCAGCAGCTCCTTGCGGGACGGCAGCGTCAGCACTGCTTTATAGAACACCATAAAGTATTCGAAGGTCTCCGAGACATTCACAATATCCAGGAAAGTGCCCTTGCCTGCATGACAAATATGGCATTTATCGGCTGCATATACGATATTGTCGAGCAGAATTTGGGCACGCCCCCGCGCATATACGAATACGCTGGCCGGAAGCTGGTAGCCATGCACGTGTTCGCCAGGCTGAAGAATGGTGCGGCGCACATCCAGCACTTTAAGCGCTGCATGATTCCACAACATGATTTGCTCCTGAAAAGACAACTTCCCGTACACCCCCTGGCATAAGTTGGATGATAAGCAATTCAATAGCCTTATTATATTGATAGTGATAATCAATATCAATTATAATTTCCAACCCTTTTCCAATCGCCTAGAAACGACCTGTTGTCCGGGATAACAAGCCTAACTGGCATTTCTTCTGTTCTTACAGCGGAATGAACCTCTTTCTGACGTGATAACTGGAGAGTCACCTGCTAAATTCCATGTATAAGGCACCCTCGGCCGTCAATCGTTATTTTAACTGGCGATATTCCTGCACAGGGCAAAAAAAAAGATGCCCCAAACCATACTGAACGACGACACGTAGGGGCACTTTTACCAAAGTGTCTAACCTATGGGTCATCATTCCAAGCATGGCTTGAAGACATCTTTCTAAAACGTTACTTGCCGTTATCCGACCAGTGGAGCCGCCTGCCCCAACGTGCCCTCCACTTCGTTGCCTTCCTTGCGCCAATACTCGATACCTCCGAGCATTTCTTTCACGCGGAAGCCAAGTCCGGACAGCCGGGCGGCACCTTTCGTAGCACCGTTACATGCCGGTCCCCAGCAGTAGACGACAATCACTTGCTCTTTGGACAAGTGGGCCGTAGCCGCTTCATTGATCTGGTTGGACGGCAAATTGATCGCACCCGGAATGTGGCATTCCTCGTAGGCTTTGCTGCTGCGAACGTCGATCAACACGAAATCGTTCAGCCCATGCTGCAGGTCGTATCGCACATCGGCGACATCCGTTTCGACTGACAATTTATTCATATAATGACGATGAACAGCTTCCGGGGATGCAGCGGGTGTTTCCAAGACGAGCGAAAATACAGGTAGTTGATTCATATTCGATAACCTCCATCAAGTTGGTTTTTTACAAGCACTGAATGACTTGAGATGACTATAACACAGTCCCCAACTTTGGAGTTATCGATAGTAATCGATAGTATACTTCATTCTTTTTGATAATTGGATGCGCCGATGGTGTCCAGGAAGCCTTTGAACGCGTGGGACTGCCATTTCTTCTTGGCATAAATAAGCTGCGTGTAGAATTTGAACTCCGGATGAGCAAGCGTCACGGCGGCCAGCCTCCCCTTCCGAACCTCTTCCGCAACGACAATTCGCGGCAGTAGAGCGACGCCTAACCCGTACATCACGCATTGCTTGATCGCTTCCAGATTACCGAATTCATAGGATAGCGTGAAGCTGACTTGCTCTCTCTTCAGCGTCCCAAGCAGCATCGCCCGGTACGTGCAGCCCTCCTCGGTCAATATCAGAGATTCCTTCTCCAGATCGGTGATTTGCACAACACTCATTCCGGCATATCTGTGCTCGGGACTCGCAATCACGACCAGCTCCTCTTCACGCAAAATGGTGCAGTGCAGCTCAGGATCCGTGAAAGGCGGATCTAAAATGATCCCTACATCGACCGCTCCCTCTTTCACCGCTTCGATAATGTGCGGCTCGTTGCCCGGCTGAATCATCACACTGATCTCCGGGAAGCGCTGCCGGTACGTCTGCAGATGGGGCGGAAGAAAGAAGGCGGCTAGCGTCTCAATCGTGCCAATCGAAAGGATCCCTTTGGACTGCCGCGAGACAACTTCTTTGGATTCCTCATGGAGCCTATAGATGTCATTGGCGTACGTCAGCAGCGCCTCACCGGCCAGCGTCAGCTTCATGCTGCGGCCGAACCGCTCGATCAGCACCGCCCCGTAAGCTTCCTCGAGCTTTTGGATCTGCGTCGTTATGCTCGATTGCGCATAGCCAAGCACCTCCGCTGCGCGTGTATAGCTTCCCCATTTGGCGACTTCGCGAAAGGTTTTCAAATATGTGAGCTCCAACGCGATCCCTCCTTTCATCAACTTGCTTTTCTCCATCATAGCATACTACGCATGTCCTTATAGCTACTGCTTATCCGTGGCTTTACATGTTCAGCTAGGAGCAGGTAGAGACAGATTCATATCATAATGCAGCGTCTTGGTGACCAATTGGAATCAGAGGCTTCGTGCTGTACGTCGTTAGGGGACTGATGAATAAAACAACTGAGTAGCGGTTCCCTTCTAGAGATGCTCAATTATGACCTATGGAGCAAGCTCGATCTTCATGCCTATCCCGCTTCGCGGCCCAATCTGCATGGAGCCTACGGGCTCAGCGATGGAAGCAAGCCACTGCAGGCTAACCGAGTGCGGGAGGATCCGTACGCCCCGTAGAAAGCGTAAACCGTTTGGCCGCGATAAGCCGATTCTCATGCTACAGCCCCTCTAGCAAATCAGCCAATCGGTCCCACTCTTCCGTCAGCCACACGAGCTCTTGGTAAAAGCGCGCCGGCACACCGGCATCCTCCAGGATCTCCGCACGCAACCACCAGACGGATTCGATCAAGTACAACATGCGCAATGCTCGAAGAAGCATGCCCTTAGGCGCGGCAGCATGCTGCCGGTAGCCTTCAAGAAAGGCGCGTACCGCCTCGATCCGGACCCGTTTATTTGTCCAAGCACCCGACAATACGGCGCGAGCGGCATCGATCTCCGGATACGCGACATCCATGCGGTCAAAGTCAACGATACCCGCTACACCCTTCTCATTTAGCAGCAAATTATCCACCCATAGGTCCCAATGCAGCCAACCTGTCGGACTCTCGGCCAGCCGTTCACAATCAAGCGCCCGGACATTGCCGATGGCCCGCTCCAACAGCTCCGCAAGCGGCCCGTTCCCCGCCTGTTGCGCCTGCTCCAGATTCGCCTGCAGCCCTGTCAGGCTGGCCGCTTGATCCGGCTTCCATGCAGCCTTCCCCGGTCGAACATCCCGAAGCAGCCAGTGCATCCGGCCTGTCGTTCGTCCCAGCTCATACATATGGAACTCGCTGATGTCTCCCGCCTCCGCTGTGCATCCATCCAGCCATTCCATGAGGGCGTACTGCTGGCCTGCGGCAGTCTCCTGAATGAAGCGGCCCTCCCGGCCAAGCACCTGCGGACAAGGCAGCTCCGCCTTAAACAGCTGTGTCTGCAGCTGCAGCGTTTGCTCGATTTTTTTCCTTTTCTCTGGCAGGTGGAGCCTGTACCGGTTCGGATGATAATATTTCACGAAAAATAAACCGCGCTCCGTCTTCAGCTGCCATTTGACATTCAGCCAGCCCTTATGCAGCTCTACGGCATCATAAACGTTCAAACCGAAATTCGCATGAAGATGGCTTGCGATTTCCTCAAGCACTTGATGATTGGCTGTCATCCTACCGGCTCATCTCCCTCTAATCATCTCAAAACCCGGCATGCCCGGCAAAATCACACCGCGATAACCCCGTTGATTGCGCGAACGCATACGCTTTCTATACGAGCGCCCGCGCAGGAGGAAATACAATCCGCTATTTGTGCAAAATCGCGCACTTTCGCCCATGAAGCGGAAATACAGGCCGCTATCTCAACGAATCCTCCACTGAAACTAGGCTATTCGTCGAAATAAAGGCTTCAATTTCCCTTTCATCTGCCAAAATCGTGATTTTGGCATAAATAGCGCATCATATTTCCGGCCGCCTTGGACGATCCCTGTGCCCGCCACTCCATCAGCTTCCGCAGCCTGTTCACTAGCCAATGCACGCATTCCATCCCATTCACTCAGCCTATGCACGCAGCTTATTCAAGCAGCCTGTATCACTCAGGCATATGCATGCATCTGCGCCACTCAACCTGAGCACGTAGCCTATGGGCGTAACTTGTGCACGCAGCCTATGGGCACGAAATCCGTGCACGCAACCTGTGCACAGCCTACGGGCACGCAGCCCATACACGCAACCTGTGCGCAGCCTCTGGCACGCAACCGTGCACGCAGCCTGCGCCACCGCCGCGCCCGGCTCCGGCCAACAAAACAACGGCCCCCGCACAATACGGGGACCGCCTTCATCTACGCTTCGCCTTCCGCCTTGGCGAACTGCGTGCTGTACAGCCGCGCGTACAGCCCGTCGAGGGCCAGCAGCTCGCGGTGCGAGCCCCGCTCCACGACGCTGCCCGCCTCGATCACCAGAATGTGATCGGCGGCGAGCACCGTGGAGAGCCGGTGCGCGATCACGAGCGTCGTGCGCCCCTGCATCAGCTCCTCGAGCGCCGCCTGCACATAGGACTCGGATTCCGAGTCCAAGTGCGAGGTCGCCTCATCGAGGATGAGGATGCGCGGGCGCTTCAGGATCGCGCGAGCGATCGCGATCCGCTGGCGCTCGCCGCCGGAGAGCCGGTGCCCGCGCTCGCCGACCATCGTGCCGTACCCTTCGGGAAGCGACACGATGAAGTCGTGGATGTAAGCCTGCCGGCAAGCGGCCTCCAGCTCTTCACGCGTAGCGTCCTCCCGCGCGAAGCGCAGGTTGTCCTCAATCGTCGCGTGGAACAGGAACGATTCCTGCGTCACGTACGCGATTTGCGCGCGCAGCGAGGCAAGCCCTACGCCGCGGACGTTCACATCGTCGACCTCGACGACGCCCTCCGTCGGGTCGTACAGCCGCGCGATCATGCCGATCAGCGTCGATTTGCCGGCGCCGCTGGGTCCGACAAGCGCGATCATTTCGCCGGGCTGCGCCTCGAAGCTGACGTCGCGCAGCGCGTATTGCCCTGGCTTATAGGCGAACGAAACATGCTTATACGCCACTTTCCCCGCGACCTGGCCCATCGGCCGCGCATCGGGTGCATCCTTGACATCGGGCACCATGTCCTGGTATTCAAAGATGCGCTGAAACACGCCAAGCGCCGTCCCCAGCTCCACCTGCAGGTTCAGCAGCGTGCCTACCGGCATGTACAGACGGCCGAGATAAGCGGCGAATGCCACGATCGCCCCCAGCGACATCGTCCCGGAGATGACCGAATAACCGCCATACATATAAATAATGGCCGTACCGAGCGGTCCGAGCGTGCTCGTCGCCATGCCGAACCAGCGCCCGACCAAATTCAGCCGCAGCTCCAAGTCCATGACCTTCTGGTTCATGGCCTTGAAATCGGCCTCCTGCTGCTTCTCTCTGCCGAATATCCGCGTCAAAAGGGCACCGGAGATGCCGAAATTCTCATTAAGCTGAGAGGTAATGTCCGAGCGTACCTTCTGCGTTTCGATACGCAGCGCTTTGCGCAGCTTGGATACTTTCTTCACCGGTGCCATGAATAGCGGCAAAATTAACACGGAAATCACCGCCAGCTTCCAATCCAGCGCGAACAAAATGCCAATCGTCGTTACGACAATAACCAGTTGGGTAATCGTCGACACGACCAGGGAGGTAACGACACCCTGCACCGCCTGTACGTCGCCCGTAATTCGCTGCACGATTTCGCCCGACCTGGCGTCCGTGAAGAACGCCATCGATTGTCTCTGCAAATTTTGGAACAGCGACAGCCCTAAATCCCGGATTACGCCTTGGGTTACTTTCGTATTCAAATGGTTCTGCCAGACGCCGAGCACACCGCTAATGACGGGAAGCAGCAGCATGAGCAGCGCCATCCAGGCCAGCAGCCGCATGCTCCCTTGCGGAATCGCGACATCAATGATTTCCTTCATGACAAGCGGCGGGACTAATCCGACCACAGCCCCAAGCAGAGCCAACCCGATAATACCGAGCAGTTGGCTCCAATAGCCCCGGAACAGCGTCAGAATTCTGCGGACGGATACGTCCTTCAGCTTCGCTTTGGGCCGATCCCGATCGGAGAGTCGCCCTAGACCACCTGGTCCCATTATCATCACCCCTGCTGTCTATTTGAGGGGAAAAGCATAACGGATCGCCCTGACGACCTCATCCGCCATGTTCATCACCCTGTAAAGCGATGTCGTTTGCAATACACTATATTGTCTCGGTCCGTCCGCATTGACAATAGCGGCAATCGTGAAGTCGCCGACGTGCGGCAGCTCTTTGCCGACCGACTTCCCGGGAGCCAGCGGTTGGTTCGAGACCTGGTACATGCCGACGGAAAGCTTTTGACCTAAGCAAGCATCGATCGCAATGACTACGCTGTCCGGCGGAATTTCCCGCAGCCGCGTGATGATGTTGCTGGCATCGCAGGGCAGCTCGAGCGTCCCTATAACATGCGGGTACCCAAGCTCCGTCAGCTTGCTGCCTACCAGCGGTCCCAGGGCATCGCCCGTCGACCGGTCCGTTCCTATGCAGACGAAGGAGAGCCTGCTTGTTTCAAGCTTCGACGCCGTCCCTACGGCTTTAAGGAATAAGGCGAGCTGGTCGCCATTCATCTTTTTCCAAAACTGCTCTTGGATTTGCTGCCTTTGTTCCACTTCATCATTACCTCCTCTACAAGCATTTCGTAAAATTTCCTCTACATCAAGGATGAATGATATAATGCGGTCAACTTCTATTCTTTCACAAGGAGGTCTATCGTGTCCACTGTCGGTGTTATCGGAATTATGGGCATTTTAACCTTATTCTATTGGCTCTATGTTACTTTGGACGTGCATAGGGGTCTTGAACTCCTGCGCACGCTGCCGCGGGCGGTCAGTATCCCGGACAAGCCTCCGCTTGTTTCCGTCATTATTGCCGCCAAGGAGGAGGAACGCACGATCAAGGAAACCGTTCAGCACCTCCTTTCGCAGCATTATCCGCGTCTTGAGATCATTGCGGTGAACGACCGCTCCCAGGATGCTACCGGCGTACGGCTGGAAGAGCTGCGCAAGTGGTCGGAGGGCAAGAACGAGATTCGCACTAAGCTCCAAATTATCCATATCACGCATCTGCCCGAAGGCTGGTTAGGCAAGAACCATGCCCTGTACCAAGGCTACCTGCAGGCCAGAGGCCAGTATTTGCTGTTTACCGATGCGGATATTTTGTTTGCGCCCGGCACGATTACCGACGCTGTCGCTTATATGAAAGAACACGATGTCCACCATCTCACACTGACCCCGCATATGATAGCCAGGGGCCGGCTGCTGAAGGGCTTCGTCCATTTCTTTCTGTTCTCTTTCTCCTTATTCGTCCGGCCTTGGCGGGCTAATCTCGATAACCCGCGGGAACCGGGTATCGGCATCGGCGCCTTCAATATGGTAAGCCGCAGCGCCTATGAAGCGGTTGGCACCCATCAAGCTATCGCGCTTAGACCCGATGACGACCTGCAATTAGGCATTTCGCTGAAGAAAGCCGGTTTCCGGCAAAGAGTGCTGTCCGCCAGACACCATCTTCAGGTGGAATGGTATCGCTCCTTGAGAGAGGCGGTTATCGGCTTGGAGAAAAACCTGTTCTCCGGCTTTCGCTACAGCTACTTCATCGCCCTGCTGGCCTGCCTCGGACAGCTCGTCTTCTTCATCTGGCCGTGGTTGGGCCTGCTCTTCTTGTGGGACTGGCGCGGAGCGGTTTATGCGGCCACCGTCATTTTGCAGATATGGATGTACCGTAAGTTAATGAGCCGTCTGATGAGCAGTAACGGGGAGGAAGCTTATCTGCTTCCGGTCAGTGCGTCGCTGCTGCTGTACACCATCGTTCGCTCCGTATGGCTGACTTGGCGGCAAGGCGGCATCTACTGGCGAGGAACCTTCTACGCCTTACGCGAATTGAAACGAAACGCCAAATAAGCGTTACTCTATGAGCAAAGCTTACGAATCAGTGCTTACCCGGCTTAGACGGTTTTGACGGCTTCTAATGAACGCGATTCATCCGAACGACCCGATAGTACAGAGGGCTGCCTATCTCGTGCTCCACTTCCAGATATCCTTCTACATGGACATAATCGCCCGTCATGTAGGTCGAGGCATCGGCGGAACTGGTGTGTGTCATAAAGAGGAGAGCGGCCTTCTCATTGCCTATTACAAAGCCTGTTTGTTCTTTGATCTGAAACTTATCCAGCACCGTCCCGTGATGGGATCTGGCGATATGGTGAAATTTCCAGGAACCTTCTTCTTTCGTTAGAAAATAAAGCACGCGATTCTTGAAGCTGTTGCTGAATTCCCGCGTAACCCCAATCATGCAAACCTTCTCGCCCAAGCGCAAATATTCATCGATCACGTAGGATTTCAGACGCAGCCGCTGCACATTTTTGTGTTGAATATAGGCTTCCATCTCTTCGATCGTTCTTTGATCCCGGGGATCCTGTCTCGTCGCATAAAATACTTCTCTAATAAACGTATCCGTTTGCAGGCTTCTGGCTCCCTTGAAATGGTTATACGTGCGGAAAAACTGTTGAATGACCCCCCGGATCTCCTCTGGAATGGCAGGCCCCTTATCCACGGTATACATGCTGTCGGTCTTATTCGAATGTCTTATTTTGTGAAACCAGCTTTTCCAGACACTTAGTTGCATGCGTGCGTGTTCACCCGCTCTCTCTGACTTCCAAACATTTCTTCATTATAGGCTAAAAATCATAAAATTTCGATAAAAATCGCATTTTTTTGCATAAAAAGAAACACCTGCTCCCGATGGCTTTCTTGCGAAAGACGCATGGGAAACAGGTGTTCGTGTCGTTCTTACCTTATAGAACTCTTTTCGCTCCGACGTACCTTGCTTTCCAGTACGAGCTGGATAAGCTGTCCACGGCCACGCCTCTGGAGCTAGTCGCTGAGATGAAGCGGCCATTGCCCAAGTAAATGCCTACGTGATTCACGGTTTTGGAAGCGAAAAACACCAAATCTCCGACCTTCAAATCGGTCACCTGGGTGCCTGCTTCACTGTGCATCTCCGCGGATGTACGCGGAAGCTCAATGCCTTTGGCTTGATATACAAACCTTACGAAACCGGAGCAATCGAATCCGTTCGGCGTCGTTCCTCCCCATACATAAGGCACACCCATATAAGCGTTAGCCGTTTGGATGATTTGCTCATTTACGGGTACGGCGGCAGGCGCGGCTTTCGGAGCCGCTTTCGGAGCCGGCGGCGGCGCTATCCAGGCCGGCTTGTGCGATTGTCCGTCCGTTTCTACAATCGCAATCTGGTTAGGTTCATTCCACTCAATCGGCGAACCGAACGTTTCGGTGATGAAACGCAGCGGAACGTAGGTGTTGCCTTCGTAAACGGTTGGAGCGCTTTCCATGCTGATCTTCTTACTGTTCACGATCGCCTGCTGCTGATCGGTAACCAGCATGATCGACTGCTGCTTATTGACCAGCGTGACTTCGATCTCATTGGCCAGCTTCTCCCAGCTTACCTGATAGCCCAGCTTCTCGGACAACACCCGGAGCGGCACTTGCATGATGCCTTGGGCATCGATGTAAGGCTGCACTTCCGGGAACTTCAGCAGCTCGTCATTGACCTGTACCTTGACAGTACGGTCGGACGGAGCGGCTTGCGAAGCCTCGGCGGCTGGAGCTGCAAACAGAGGAACAGCGGCGCAGAGCAGAGCGCATGAACAAATAAGACGTGATGAAAAAGATTTCAAAGCTTTGCCTCCTTGAAGCCTCCGAGGTTAGTTGACGGGTTCGGGAAGAGGTTTTCCCTAGTGCGCCATGGGCAGCGCTCATTCACCCCAAGTAAAGAAGTCCCCCGTACCGGAGCTTTTGCTGCTCCAGGATTCGGCATTTTTTGTCTATGTTAGACTAGCATAGTTTCCTAGAGAGGTACAACTTTTATGGTGAGGTAAGTTTTACCAATGAAAAGCACACCCAGAACAGCAAAAAGGAGTTAAGCAGAATCGCTTAACCCCTTGCCATTAGTTATAGCCGATCACCGATAATGCGCGGTTGCTGACTGCGCTCAGCTGCTCCAGCTCGGATGCGGATAGCTCGAGCGCTGCCGCGGCAACATTGTTACGGAGATGATGCTCATCCTGCGTGCCGATAATGGCGGAAGTCAGCGCCTCTTGATGAAGCAGCCATGCGATAGCGATTTGCGATACGGTTGCCTGCTTCGCATCGGCCAGCTCTTTCATCAGGGACAGAAGCTCCTTCTCCGCCTCCATGTGCTCGGGCAAGAATAACCGTCTTGTACTACGGAAATCATCCGCCTTGAGCGTTTTGCCTTGAAGATGGAAGGCACCGGTTAGAATCCCCTTCGCGATCGAGCTGTAGCTCATAATGCCGATGCTGTGTTCCTCGCAGAACGGTACAATTTCCGGTTCGATGGCTCTGTGCAGCAAGCTGTATTCCGGCTGGATCACATCGATCTGCGCATAGCTTACCGCTTCCTTCAGCTGCTCCAAGGAGAAATTGGACACTCCGATCGCGCGAATCAAGCCTTCTTCTTTCAGCTTAACGAATTCTGAGAGCGTGTCCTGTACCGGGATTTCAAAAGATGGCCAGTGAATGTAATAAATATCTATGTAGTCTGTTTTCAAGCGCGAGAGACTGTTCTCAGCGGATTTGCGCACATCTTGAGGACTCAAGTTGCTTCTGCTCACCTTAGTCGTGATGATACAATCCTTGCGTATATCGGCCAATGCGGCTCCGACGATTTCTTCCGAGTGTCCGTTCCCGTAGCCTTCAGCGGTATCGAACGTCGTAACTCCCTGCTCGAACGCTTGGCGGATGAGTGCTATGTTGTTCTGATCGTTCGTGAACTCCCATGGGCCGCCGCCCAATTCCCAGCATCCGAAGGTGATGGTTGAGATGTCAAATCCGGCATTTCCTAGCTTTTTCGCTTTCACGTTGCCGACCTCATTTCTTTGAAATAAATTTGCGGTATGAAAATATGTCTGCCTTTGCACACGTTAACATATTTAGTATAACGCTTATGGCCACCATTTGCCAAGAAACCTCATCATGGGTGGTTGAACCCCGGCGGCATTCACTTCGTTCTCCGCTGGAAACGAAAAAAGACCACCCGAAGGTGATCTTTCTCTTGTGAAGCGGGTGATGGGAATCGAACCCACGCTACCAGCTTGGAAGGCTGAAGTTCTACCATTGAACTACACCCGCGAATATTTATCGGGACGACACGATTTGAACATGCGACCCCCTGCTCCCAAAGCAGGTGCTCTACCAAGCTGAGCTACGTCCCGATAATGTGTGAAGCTTGATAGAAATGGCGCGCCCTGAGAGATTCGAACTCCCGACCTTTTGATTCGTAGTCAAATACTCTATCCAGCTGAGCTAAGGGCGCAAATAATGGAGCGGAAGACGGGGATCGAACCCGCGACCCTCGCCTTGGCAAGGCGATGCTCTACCGCTGAGCCACTTCCGCACGGTATGTCTTGCTTCTCGCCCGAGCAACTTTATCTCAGAGGCGACAAGGAATAATATATCAGGAATCGAAGACAAATGCAAATGTTTTTTATTCCCAACGCTTATTTAATAAAAATACCGCCAAAAGGTATCACCTCTTTGGCAATACGCCGCAGCAAACTATCGCTCCTCATATGCTCGTCCAACTTGCGGTCCGGCTTGCATGGCTGCAGCAAAACCCGTCCGTTCCCGGTCATTTCCCAGTGGTAGTTCATATGTTGACTCGCCAGCGTGTTGCCGTATACGCACAGACGAAGCTGCGCATTTCGCGGATATGCGACAAGACAGGTGGTGTCCACATATAAAGGCTGCTCCGGATCTAAAGCCATCTGGTACAGCGGCCCCGCCGTCAACAGTCCCAATGATCCCGGACCTTTGAACTGCATTTTCACCAGATCCTGCGTGATGAGCGTATGTTTCACATTTTGCAGGTGAGAGGAGAAGCTGACGCCTTCGGTATAGAACAACACATGCCGGAATTCGTATAACAAATCGTCTTCCGCCCCGATCGGCACGACAGACATGCTGTAGCCGTCAGGCAGCCCCAGCAGAAGCTGAGCGGGACCCTGCAGCCGCGATTGAATCAACCGTTTCTTCCGGTACATGCCAGGCAGCTTCATCAAGGAATCCTCGCGCTGCTCGGACCTCCCTTGGAACGCTGCGATCTGATTCGGATGCAGCACATGAACAACTTCCCCCTGATCCAAGCGCAAGGTGGCCATTCTGGCCTGCGAGTTTGCATGTTCCATAGCCACTTCCATGCCCCAGCCTCCTATTTCATCTGACGCTTCTGCCTCCGCCATACCATGTATCGAAACACGCGCCCCAGCACGAAATAAAGCACTACCAGCGCCGCGGCAGCAACGGCCATGTTCGTGATTTTACGATTCCGCCGCTCTTTATCGAGCGCTGCTTGCTCCATGACTCGTAATCGTTCTTGCAGCTGTTTATTTTCATTAACGAGCTGCTCATTTTGCTCCAACAGCTTGGCTTCCGTTTCTTCAGACCGGCGAATCGTTTCAGCCAGCTGATCTTTCTGTTCTTCTAACTGCTGTTTGGTAGTCTCATATTCTTTCTGAATCTGCTCGATATTCTCTGGCATCTGGTAAATGTCTTTCACGCGATCCAGCCAAGAAGCTTCCGCCGAAGAAGGGTTCATTAGCCCTATGCATATGAACAGAGTTACGAGCACTCGACCGGTCGCCATCGTACTGCGCATTCGCATAGACTTCCCCTCCAATTCGACAATATTCTTTTATTTTACCGCAAAAGTCCCCCTTCCACCACCTCTACCGGATATCGCAAAATCGTCCGTAACTTCGACGTGTCTACCTTTCTCGGATCGGACAAATAGATTTCATGATGGAGCCCGCTCTTCTTCAGATGATTGGCTTCCATGAATCGGTCCATTTCATCGAGCGTCTCCGGTTCCGTCGCATAAGGTCCGACATGCAGCATCTGTACACATCTGCCTTCATGCAATCTTTCGAACTCAACGGATGCGATGATCTTCAGCTCTTTCTTCTTCCTCATTGCCGCTGCGCGGGCCTCTGCGACCTTCTGCTCCGTCACGAATGCGGGCATCCGGATGAGCAGCTTCCAGTGCCACTCCTCCCTTGGGACCTTTAATGCTTGCGTGATATCTCCAAGGACCCACCACAAGCCTTCCAGCTTCGCTACGGTGAAGTCTTTCAGCTCGGCCTTATAAATCCCCTTAACGCCATAGGAAACCGTGTAAAGCGCCTCTGTGGCCCGTGCGAAGGTTTCTCCGTCCGGATCGCCTTTGCCCGTAATCGAAACATACCATAAAGGCTCACAATCGATAACCTGAGGCTTCCTTAGAGCCCCGTAGTAAGCTATGTCCGCTTTGGCCAAATCCAATTTATCCATAAGACACATCCTTCTTGTTTTTCTGTCAGTATACCGGATAAACCCTGACAGCTATCCGTCAGCATAATAGAAAAAAACTTACCCATCGCTAATTTTCGCGAAAAAGGTAAGCTTTTGCCTCATGAATATCGTATGTAATTATTCCCCTGCTGGCGGAGTGAAGGTGCGCTGTGCAAATTCAGCATCCAACATGAAGAAGGCGTTGCTGTCTTTGTCAATGCGCTTCAGCTTATTGATAATGCTGTCGAACATCGCTTCTTCCTCAACCTGTTCGTCGATGAACCATTTGAGAAATTGCATCGTAGCATGCTCACGATCATTAAGCGCCAAGTCTGACAGATGGTAAATCCGTCTAGTTACTTCTTGCTCATGCTTATATGCATGCTCGAAGGCATCGAGGATCGACTTGTACTCGTTCACTGGCGTATCCATGCCGGCGAAAGTTACCTTCTTCCCGCGATCATTAATGAATTTGAAAATCTTCATGGCATGGAACTTCTCTTCTTCCGCTTGCACGATGAAAAAGTTCGAGAATCCATCCAAGCTCTCTGCGGCACAATAACCAGCAATCGCCAAATAGACGTGCGCGGAGTAAAATTCGTAGTTCATCTGCTCGTTCAGAGCTGCTGTCAGTTCATCTTTCAACATGGTAATCGGCACATCCTTTCTGTATGGTTATCATTTGCGCAATCCCCATACATACAAGATTACCAGAACTCCATGTACAAATACAAACAGAAAGCAACAATTTTCACGGATGAAGGGTTCAGGCCATAACCGTCTCGGCCTTGGATTCAGCAATAATTTGCTTAAGCTGTGCATATAGTAAGTCGGGCGAAGCCGCGCATAATAACTCTTTCTTACCGATCATGGCAATGCATTCCTTCTTGCAATGCTTGCAGTTGCCTAAGCAGTCCTTCTTCTTCTGTTTCAAATCCGGATATTCATTCTTCAAGGATTTATATATTTGCTTGGAGCCGAACTTCTCATTCCGACAGCAGTATTTAATCGTTTTCATGTTCGCTCTACCCCCACAGCTGAATTCTATCGCTACACCTGATATTAGTGATAATAATAATCAATGTCAACAGTTAAATGGTGAGAAATGTACAAAAAAGAAGAACCTTCCCTCTTCCTTTAAGGAAAAGAGAAGGTTCTTCGCGATGCGGTCAAGAGGACTCGAACCTCCACGGGGGGTTAGCCCACACGGACCTGAACCGTGCGCGTCTGCCAATTCCGCCATGACCGCGAATTACAAAAGTGAGCCATGTAGGACTCGAACCTACGACACCCTGATTAAAAGTCAGGTGCTCTACCAACTGAGCTAATGGCTCTCACTGCTTAAAAAATGGCGGAGCCGACGGGATTCGAACCCGCGGTCTCCTGCGTGACAGGCAGGCATGTTAGGCCTCTACACCACGGCTCCACACTAGGTATGACCTCAACGAAGGAGGTTGGTTGCGGGGGCAGGATTTGAACCTGCGGCCTTCGGGTTATGAGCCCGACGAGCTACCGGGCTGCTCCACCCCGCGTCGTTATAATAGAAAATGGAGGCTGACGGGATCGAACCGCCGACCCTCTGCTTGTAAGGCAGATGCTCTCCCAGCTGAGCTAAGCCTCCATGGGAACAAAAACTTCTATGGTAATCATGGTGACCCGTAGGGGACTCGAACCCCTGTTACCTCCGTGAAAGGGAGGTGTCTTAACCACTTGACCAACGGGCCCCGAAAAACAGGCTTTTCTTATGTATACGTGACTTTAAGTGGCGGAGAGAGAGGGATTCGAACCCTCGAGACGCTTGTGACGCCTACACGATTTCCAATCGTGCTCCTTCGGCCAGCTCGGACACCTCTCCATGAAAAGCCTGGTATAGGATAAAAAATGGCTCCCCGAACAGGACTCGAACCTGTGACAACTCGATTAACAGTCGAGTGCTCTACCAACTGAGCTATCAGGGAATACGGCTTGGCAACGT
>NZ_JAVDUS010000025.1:0-141670 GCF_031456485.1 Bacillus sp. 3255 | reverse complement strand
TTCGCCGAATAAGCGCAGCTGTGTCCGTTAGTCGGGCGCGGACTCGATGAAGGCGCTGGCGGACACTGCAACGCCGCGGCATCCACGGCTAACGGACACCAGCGCCGTTATTTCCCTGTCTGTCAGCGCGCTGCGCGGCTAACGGACACAGGAGCTCCTATTCGCCCATTTTGGGGGCGATATGCAATCAAAATGGACAAATAGCGGCGCCACTGTCCGTTAGAGTTCCTGATCGGCGATAATTCGCCGAATAAGCGCAGCTGTGTCCGTTAGTCGGGCGCGGACTCGATGAAGGCGCTGGCGGACACTGCAACGCCGCGGCATCCACGGCTAACGGACACCAGCGCCGTCATTTCCCTGCCTGTCAGCGCGCTGCGCGGCTAACGGACACAGGAGCTCCTATTCGCCCATTTTGGGGGCGATATGCAATCAAAATGAACAAATAACGGCGCCGCTGTCCGTTAGAGTTCCTAATCGGCGATATTTCGCCGAATAAGCGCAGCTGTGTCCGTTAAGTCGGGCGCGGACTCGATGAAGGCGCTGGCGGACACTGCAACGCCGCGCCATCCACGGCTAACGGACACCAGCGCCGTTATTTCCCTGTCTGTCAGCGCGCTGCGCGGCTAACGGACACAGGAGCTCCTATTCGCCCATTTTGGGGGCGAAATTCATTCAAAATGGACAAATAGCGGCGCTCCTGTCCGTTAGAGTTCCTGATCGGCGATATTTCGCCGAATAAGCGCAGCTGTGTCCGTTAGAGACGGGCGCGGACTCGATGAACGCTACGCTGCCGGCTAGCTGGCTGCCGTGAAGGCTGCCATTCCATGGCGGGCTTCGCTGACTTTTCCCGTTGGCAGACACTTCAACGTCGTGCCATCCACGGCTACCGGACACCGGCGCCTCATAACCGCAAAAAAGGGAGCTACGCGCTGCAAGCCGCCTAACTCCCTTAACCATCCGCTCTGAGAAAATCTTCCACCCCGTTGCGCAAAACCCAATCAAAATGTATATTTGATTTTCTATACGGCATCCTGCAAAAACTTATACTGCGCTTGAATCAAGCCATAGTATATTTTTTGCTCGCGCATCAGCTCGTCATGGTTGCCGATCTCCATCATGCGGCCGTGATCCAGCACGACAATTTTGTCCGCATTCCGAATGGTCGAAAGCCTGTGAGCCACGATGAAGGACGTGCGGCCCGCAAGCAGCGTTTTCAACGCTTCCTGAATTTTCAGCTCCGTATCGGTATCGATACTTGCCGTCGCTTCATCCAGGATAAGCACCCGCGGATTCGCCAAAAGCGCCCTCGCGAACGAAATCAACTGCCGCTGTCCCATAGATAGCACGTTCCCGCGCTCCTGCACCTCGGTGTCATAACCGTTCGGCAGTCCTATGATAAAATCGTGCGCATGCACGGCCTTGGCGGCGTTCTCAATTTCTTCATCCGTCGCATCCAAGCGGCCGAAACGGATATTATCGCGAATCGTTCCCGAGAAAATGAACGTATCCTGCAGCACGACACCGATCTGCGAACGCAAGCTCTGGATCGTCACGTTCCGGATATTATGGCCGTCAATTTCTATGCGGCCTTCCGTCGGATCGTAGAACCGGCAGAGCAAATTCATAATCGTGCTTTTGCCTGAGCCCGTATGACCGACCAAGGCAATGGACTGCCCCGCGGTCACATTCAGGTTGAAGCCTTTGAGGGCAGGTCGGCCCGGCTCATATTCGAAGACCAGTTTCTCGAATTTCACATTCCCCTGAATGTTCGGCAAATCTTTGGCACCCTCCAGCTCGGCGACCGTCGGCTTCTCATCGATGAACTCGAAGATCCGCTCCGCGGAAGCCATGGCAATCAGCAGCTGCGAATACATTTGACCAAGCCGTGTAATCGGCTCCCAGAAATAGCCTATGTACGTAGCGAAGGCGACCAGCAAACCGACTGAAATTTCTTCCGTTTGGATCAAATAGGCGCCTAACCAGAACAAGATGCAATAGCCGACCGCACCTGTAATCTCGATGAGCGGACCGAACGATTGGTTGAGCATCGAAGCGCGGTTCCAGGATAACCGGTTAACCATGTTCATTTTCGTAAAAAATTGAATGTTTTCTTTTTCCTGCGTATACGCTTGAGTCACCTTAATCCCTTGAATACACTCGTTCAAATGCGCATTCAGCCTGGATTGCTTCATCGTAACGTCCTGCCAGGCGTGGCGGATTTTTTTCCGCAGCTTGGTGGAGATCAAGAACATGATCGGCACCGTCACGATAATCGCCGCACCTAATTTGAAGTTAAACGTCAACAAAATAATGATGATCCCGACCAACTGCACGACGTCGATCAACAGATTGACAACCCCGTTCGTAAACAAGTCCTGCAGCGAGTTGACGTAGTTCGTTATACGCACCAGAACCGAGCCGGCCGGACGCGTATCGAAGAATCGGAAGGACAGCTTCTGAATATGGCTGAACAGGTCGTGCCGTAAGTCATAAATGACACGCTGGCCGATCATATTCGTATACTTAATACGAAATGTGTTGGCAAGCCATTGAATGATATACACGCTCAGCATGACGCCGACAATGATGAGCAGCAAGCTGGAATCTTTAGGAATGATAGCTTTATCGATCGCTTCCCGGATCAACAGCGGAACCGTCAGCTTCGTGATGGCGCCGACAAGCATCATGATGATGATGATCGGCAGCATTTGTTTCCGATACGGCTTCATATAGCCGAATAATCGTTTTAATTGTCCCCAGTCGAAGGGCTTATCGATCAATTCATCGTCTTGATACACAAATCGTTGGCCAACTTGCGAATCCTGCCCTTTCGCAGTCGCTTGTTCTATCTTCGATTTCGTACTCAATGTGCTAACCTTCTTTCTTGCAAAGAGGAATGGTTACGCGCGTTCATCGTGGATTCTGCGTCGGCGCCGGTTTCATTCGACGTATCCTTAGCCGCAGCAATTTGAGCGCCCGCCGACGTTTCTTTCGGCTGATCGGCATATTGAATATCGTAAGTTTGGCGGTATAGGCCTTCCTGCTGCAGAAGCTCATGATGCTTGCCTCTTTGGACAATTCTGCCTTTATCCAACACGATAATCTCATCGGCATGCTTCAAGGAAGAAATGCGATGTGCGATAATAAAAGTCGTTCTGCCTTCCATGACCTCACTGAAGCCGGCTTGGATCTCATGCTCCGTTTCCATATCGACGGCGCTGGTCGCATCGTCCAGCACAAGAATCTTCGGATCTTTGATAAGCGCTCTGGCAATGGCGATCCGCTGTTTCTGACCGCCCGACAAGCCAAGTCCGCGCTCCCCGACAACCGTGTCATACCCTTCCGGGAGCTCGGAGATGAAATCGTGCGCTTTGGACAGCTTCGCTGCGCGAATAATTTCGTCCATCGTCACGTCTTTGCGCCCATAAGCGATATTATTGCGAATCGTGGACGAGAACAGGAACGTCTCTTGGAAAACGGTCGCAATTTGGTTCCTGTAGCTTTCGACTTGCAGCGAACGGATATCTTTCCCGTCCAGACTAACCTTGCCCTCTTTCACGTTATAGGCTCTCATCAGCAAGGAAATGACCGTCGTTTTCCCGGAACCTGTGCTGCCCAGAAGCCCGATGACCGAGCCTGGAGGCGCATCCAGATTAAAATCGTAAAGAGCAGGCTGCTTCTCCGGATAGGCGAACGTAACATTCTCGAAGCGGACATGGCCTTTCACATTTTCGCTCTTCACTTCAGCAGCGTCCTGCGCATCTTTCACATGCAGGTATTGGTGCAAAATGTCGAGGATTTTCTCGCCGGATGCTTTGGTATTGGTGAAGTTGTTAATATGGAAACCTAATCCCCACATCGGTCCGATGATGTACCAGATTAAGCTGAAGCAGGCAACCAGTTCGCCAAGCGAAATCGTATCCTGGATGACCATGTAACCGCCAACACCGAGCAGAATGACAACACTCAAATTCGCCAAAATCTCCATGATCGGAAAATATTTCGCCCAAATCCCGGAGCTTTCGATATTCATCGCTTTATAATCCTCGTTGCGAGCCGAGAATTTCTCCACTTCATGAGACTCGCGTGCGAACGATTTCACGGTCCGAACGCCGGTAATGTTTTCTTGCACCGCGGTTGTCATCGAACTGAGTGACTGGCGGACCATCCGGAAGGCTGGATGGATTTTGCCTTCAAAGCGTATTGCCGTAAATGCCAGGAATGGCATCGAAATCATCGTAAGTAAAGCTAATTGCCAGTTGATCGAAAACATCATGCTCATCCCGAAAACGAGCATTAATACGACGTTTAGCAACTGAGCGAAACCGAAGCCGATGAATTGCCGGATCGCTTCCAAATCGGCTGTCAGTCTGGACATTAAGTCCCCCGTTCTAGCCTGATCATAGTACTGAAAGGATAAATACTGCAGCTTGTTATAAAGCGCATTCCGCAAATGATAGGCAACCCGATTACCCAATCGGCCTCCGCACAATCCGTGCAAAAACTGAAACATCCCCTTCAGCGATACAACGAGTACAACGACAAGCGCCAGTTTGGGCACGAGATCGAATTGCTTCTTGGCGATCACATCGTCGATCAAATACCTCAGCAAATTCGGATACACGAGACCTAATGCAGTTGCCATTGCCAAACATAGAATTGCTCCAAAAAACAGTTTTTTCTCTGGCCAAAAATAGGGCTTCAGTTGCCTGAATACTTCCACTTTCGTGACCCCTCCTCAAGAAGGCTAATTTGGAAAAGCTCGGTAAGCGTTTTAATACTTAATGAATCTTAACACCATCCCTATATGCGGGCAATCTAGAGAATGCGTGATATAATCGCTTAAAAGCCCATAAGTTCACAAAAACTTGCAGGAATCCCCCCTATTCTTTAAAATCATCCCGATAACCCTCTATGTAAGCCTTTACATGGCACAACAAGGAAAAGGGTTGGTCTTGTTCCAGCGAACAAGTCCAACCCTGCTATTTCCTTAGGAAACAAACGACTTTAATTGATGCTGTTTGGATATTAGTTCGTTCAAATCGATCTTCATTTGCAGGGCATCCCGCATGCCTTCGGCATGCTCGTTCAGCAGCTGCAACATCTGATTTTTCTGGATTTGCAGCCATGCATCCAACTGATCGGCATAAGCGCTCTCAAGCTCGGATGTTTGCCCTTCAATGAAATGCGCGACAGGCGCGGTCATCCGATTTTCCAAATCGGCCCGGAGCTTACTTTTGCCATCCCCTTCGAAAAATTGCTTGGCGTTCTTGAAATGGCTTTGCAGCACTTTCGGTGATACGTCCGGCGCTTCCAGCTTCGCGCTGATTTCCGGCGTAGCAAATTGGTTAGGCTCATAATTACCGCCCTCAAAGCCTTCCATAATCTGGCGCAGCTGATCTTCCCAACGCTTGACGCGGGAGCTGGCGATCCCGTTCATCCGATTTTCCACTCGAAGCGTCGTAGCCAGCACTTCCTGGGAGAGATCGTAGCCGATCATGCGCAGCAATTCGTTCCAGGCCGATTGGAGCGCCTGTTTCCCGTCTCTCGCTTCTTCCCGGAAGGTGGAAGGGTTGAAGGCGTAATTGTATAGCTCGCCGAACCGGAACATCGTACGCTGCTTCACATAATACAGAAGCTCTTGAATCTCTTTCTTCAATTCCTTCAGCTCTGCCTCGAATTGCGAGCCGTTCAGCAGCGCCGCGCCGTCCTGCTCGGCTTGATTCAGCGTGAGCAGCTGCTGCTTGCGCTGTTCTTCGCCGGACTGAGCGCTCTCGAGCCACTGCTGCATCGTCGCAATAGCCCGATTCAGCTCCAGATTAGCTGCGTGTATCGCAACATCGCTTAGCTCGTTAAACGTAAATTGCACGAAATCTTGCTCGAACGGGCGAATGCCGGAGCCTTCCACAAGCGCTTCATCGCCTTTAATTTTGCCTTCCGCCGCCAAATAGCTGGAGATCGGATAAATCCGCGGGTTGCGAATGCCGTGCTGAAGCAGATTCGTCTCCACATGCGTAACGACCCCTTCCAGCTCTTCCGGGCTGGCTGCCAAATCTGCGGCGTTGACGATGAAGAACATTTTATCCATCTCGAAGCTGTCTTTCACTCGGCCGAGCTGCAGCAGGAATTCGCGGTCCGCTTGCGAGAAGGCGTGGTTGTAATAGGTCACGAACAGAATTGCGTCCGCATTCTTGATATAATTGAACGCTACGCCGGTATGTCGGGCGTTAATGGAATCCGCCCCCGGCGTATCGACGAAGATGATGCCTTGTTCCGTCAATGGATTGGAATAATATAATTCGATAAATTCAACAAAACAAGACTTGGATTCGTCCGCAACGTAGCTGGGAAACTCTTCTTTCGTAATTTTCAGCTCCGTGCCCAGATGCTGCTCTGCCAGCTGCCAGCCTTTCTCTACCGCCTTCAGGAACGAATAATGCGGTTTCCCTTTGGCGGTAACATCGGAAGGCGACAGTGAACCGATCCGTTTCAATGCTGACGGCATATCGCTCGCTTGGACACCGAGAATGTCCAGGGAATACAGGACGTCCTGCAGGATCGCATCAGCCTTCTTCATCTTCACCTTGGCCGTGCCGTGCGGCCAGCCTTCCTGCGGCGGCATAATTTTGTTGATCGCCGCCGTCGTCGGGTTCGGCGAGACCGGCAGCACCCGTTCGCCGATGAGCGCATTGGCGAACGACGATTTGCCGGCACTGAACGCGCCGAACAGCGCAATCGTGAACGTCCGCTGGCGCAGACGTTCCGATTTGTCGCGCATCGCTCGCGCGATCGACCGCATCGACGGCAGCCCGTCGATGATCTGTGAGGCCGCCAGCAGGTCGGCGGCCTTGCGCTCCATGCGCCCTACGTGTTCACCCGAGGTGAACGCGGCGGGCGCGGACGGCGCTGCCTCCGCAGGGGCAGCTGCCGCAGGCGCTGCCGCAGTAGCCTGAGCTGCGGCCTGCAAAATCTTATCCATGGAGGTCACATGCAGCCCGCTTAGCTGGGCGGCCTGCTCCTCCATGGGGATGTACAGCTGCGCGTCCGGCAGTGCCGGCGCAGCCGGTTTCGCCCAGCTGGCCATGCTCAGCAGCCGGGCCGTTGCCGCCGTCTCGGACGCTTCGAGGCGGCGCAGCTCTCGGGCAGCCCCGAGGCGGCTGCCCAGCGCTTCCAGCTCGGCCGCGAGCGCGGCGAGCGCCGGAGCGCTGTGCTCGCGTACCGCGGCCGCGAGCGCGTCGATGACCGCGAAGGCCGCCCGGCGGTACTGCTGCTTCACATCGGAGGCGACCTGCTTCATGTAGTTGAGCGTATACTCCCCGCCGAACGTCGCCCCCGGATTCACTTGCGCTGCAAGCCACTGTGCGGTGACCTCCACGCGCAGCGCTTCGATCTGCGCCATCAGCCCCGGATCATGCTGCCCGTTGCTCTGCGCCGCTTTCTTCAGCGAATCGCGCAGATGCCAATCGAGCTGCGCTTCCACCTGCTCGGCGAAATCCGCCTGAAACGCATTCAGCCGTTTCTCCGTCTCCAGTGCGGTCTGCGCCGCTCTGGAGAAGAAGCCTACCTTGAACCCCGGCTTGCGGCTCTCCAAATAGGCGTGAGCCTGATCCCGGGTCAAGGCCGGCGTAATGTTGGCATTCTCGATGATCGTGCCAACTTCCTTGCGCAGCTGTGCCGTCAACGCTTCCGGCAGTCCCTTTAAAGCCGCCAGCTCCTCTTCTTTCCTTGCGGCGAGCGCTTCGGTCTCCTGCACATCGCCTTCCTGGCTGATCTGCTCCATGAGCTCCGCTTTGAGCGGCTCGTGCTGTTCAGCCAGCCATTTGCCGTGCTCGGCAGCCAAGTAACGCGCGGACGCGTCGATGCTGAATGCGCGCAGCTCGTCACCGCGTTCGATCAGCCGCTTCAGGAGCCATTGCAGCTTCCCATACTCGTTATGAGGATGGTGCGGCTCTTTCATCGTCACGAAGAGCAGGCCGTCCGGCTCGATGCCCCAGTTCAGGAAAGCTTGCTTCGTTCCCTCTTGATATTGCGTGAAAGGAAGCTCCCACTCCTTATGCTTGTCGATCATATTCACGACAAGATAGAGCGGCTTGCCCCACTCCTTCATTTTCTTCGTGAAGGCTAGATTTACTTCGGATTGCACATGGTTGTAATCCATCACATAGAACACAACATCCGCGAGATGCAAGGCGGACTCGGTTGATTTGTGATGGGCGTCATCCGTAGAGTCGATGCCCGGCGTATCCAGCAGCGCCGTATTGTCTCCGAGAAGTGCAATCGGATACGTAATCTCCACCGTCTCGATGTCCGTCCCGTTGACACAGTACGCTTCCAATTCGTCAAGCGGAATCGTGTTCGTTGTGCCTTGCAGACTGGCATGGCGATGCGTAACATGTGCCGCCGGCGATCCGTTCCGGATGCTCACGATATTCGCGCTTGTCGGAATCGGGCTCGAAGGCAGCAGCGCATGCCCGCAAAGCTGATTGATTAAAGTTGATTTCCCCGCGGAGAAATGGCCGCAGAAGGCGATATTCATTCGCCCTGACGCCAGCTTCACGAGCAGCTGCCCGAGCTTGCTCGCGTTATCCAGATCCCCCGCCGTTTGTAAACTCCCCTGCATGTTGCTGATCGCATCCGGCATGACCGAGATGCTTGTATCGATGGCTTGCCTCATTCGTCCGTTCCGCTCCTTATATTTACCGGTCTTTACACAGTATGATGATACAGAAAAAAATCTCCCAGAGGGAGATTTAATTTTAGGACATTACCACTTTTTCTTTTTCCGGCAAGAAAATCTCGAAAACATCGCGGTGCTGCAGGATGGTGATGTCCGAATCTTTCACTTTCATGACAACAACCTCAGTCTTCGTTTTCATTTTGTCTATGTAATTCTGAGGAACTTCACCAGATTCACTGACAGTTACACCTTCAATCACTTTCTCCTCATTATCAGCGAGCGGTGTATTAATGACTTGTTCAAAAATATCGGAAAATAATTCAAAGCTATTGGTATATACGGCGATGCATTTCATTTAAATCCCATCCTTTGTCTGCATATCATTTGTTTGTAATAGTTTTCCTAGTCGAACTTGGTTTCATACGTTTCTTACCCTCGCGGCATTTGTCCAAGAGCGGACAAATGTGACACTGCGGGTTCTGTGCTTTGCAATGGTATCGGCCAAAAAAGATGAGACGATGATGTGTCTGCGTCCATTCCTCGCGGGGAATCTTCTTCATCAGCTTCTTCTCAACCTCGAGAACCGAATCGTCGAGGCCGACTAAGCCGAGGCGTTTGGATACTCGCTCAACGTGCGTGTCGACGGCAATGGCCGGAACTCCGAAGGCGTTCGATACGACGACATTGGCCGTTTTGCGGCCTACACCTGGAAGCTCGACCAGCTGCTCATGCTTCTCGGGAATCTCGCCGCCGAACTTGTCCAGCAGCAGCTGACACAATTTCTGAATATTGCTCGCCTTATTCCGAAATAGTCCAATTCGCCGAATATCTTGCTCCAATTCCTCAAGAGGAACGGCCAAGTAATCTTCGGGACGCTTATATTTCTGAAATAAATCCACGGTCACCTTATTGACGGTTTCATCCGTGCATTGCGCCGATAGCAGTACGGCAATCGTCAATTCGAACGGATTGCTGTGATGCAGCTCGCAATGTGCATCCGGAAATAGTTCTCCAATCGTATCCAAAATATGCCTTACTAACTTCTGCGTCATATCATTGCTTCCTTAAGGTCGTAATATTCTTCAGTTTAGCGAATTGTGACGGTAGAATCAATGCTTGTAAGCGTCAAAATGCGAACATTTTCTAAAAAATTGCCATATTTATTTTAAAAATTATAAAAAAACCGCCTGCAGCGGGAGGTGAAAGCTCTCCTACCATACAGACGGTACGTGCAAACGATTTGTTCAAACTTATTTTTCAATTTCTACAATTTTGTTATCCAAGACATAAACCATAACTTGATCGCCGGATACGAATGAAGCTGGAACCACAGTCTCCGATCCTTTATGGTAATAAGCTCTTGGGAACAAGCTGTACGATGTTTTGTCGCCGGCAGCCGTCGATTTGAGATACATGAGGTTGACGACCGAGCTGTAATTGTCAATTTCCCGCTTGGCAGCGGAAGCCACTTGAATAAGCACCTTGTCGTTCACATCTTTCAATACCTGTACGCGGTCTCCGACTTTAATGGAGGCGAAGCTCCAGTCCGCACCGTTCAATTTAACGCCGTAATTGCTTCCCGCATTAATGACTTGACTCTTGCCTGTGAAATCCTGAACGGTAAGCGATGCGCTTGCCGCGTTCACAGCCGTTACCTTGCCGATGACCGGCGTCGCGATCTCCGCTTTCACGACAGTCGCACCTTTGAACGATAGCTTCACATAGTCATCCAATGCAAAATCGTTGATCGTGCCTGCGCTTTGATCCGGTTTCAAGATCGATACGCCGTCCAAGGAGACGACATACTGCGCATTCGAGCCATCGGTTACTGTAATTTGCTTGGAGTTCACATTCGTCAAAATCGTTTTGTACAAAGCGGTCTTGCTTGTAGTAATTTTGGTTACGATCGTCTGGTCGAAGCTCAGTTGAAGGGAGATGTTATCTCCGACTTTCAAGTCGCTAAGCGTGCTGTTCGACTTATTCGCCAGTTCGACGGTAGGCGCGTACTGCAGTTTAAACGTCAAGCTTTGACCGCTGTCCGTTTTCAACGTAATATCGTTGGTTTGCAGATTTAATTGGGTCAGCTGCCCGTCCAATTGCGACGACATTTTAATTTGAGTTACGTTGTCTTTGGAAACGAGCAGGTCGACATACTTCCCGGCCGTGAACGTGGTGGCGAAGTTAGCGAACGGCAGCTGCATGCCTGCATAAGAGATAGAAACCGTATCTTTCAAAATATAAGCGTGAGGCTTGCCTGAATTATCGAATACCGTTAATAATTTCGATGTCGTGTTATAGCTGTCAATTTTGGCAAAGTATAAATTATCAATAGACCGGTTAGTAACTGTAATCACCGAAACTGTATTGTTCAGAACGTCCAGCTTCAACTGGTCGCCGGGAGCGATATCGTAAATGCTTGCCGTCGCCAAGCCGTTGATGCGAACCTGTACGTTATCGGCCAAAGCGTAAGACGCCAGAGGCGTGCCGGTTGTCTTCGAAATCGTCAAGTACGTTTTGTCCGTACTCAAATCTTTGAGCGTTCCTTCCACGCTGACACCGACATCCGCCTGCTTCTTGACGGCGATTTTCACGACTTCGCTGTTCTTGACCGTATACTCGACAATATCGCCGACGTGCAGCGAATTCAAATCGACCAAGCTGTTATCTGTCGATGTGACGATAATGCTGGAGGAGAAGCTGTAAGATTCCGTTTGCCCCGTTTCCGTTTCGAGCAGGGTCATTTGCGCAGCATCCTTGTTCAACGTTTGGATCGCGCCGTTTCCGGTTTTGTTCACCGGTACCTGCTTTACGATAAGGGACGTATATTTATCCGTTTTGACGATTTTGCTCTTGCGCAGTTGAACCGTACTGCCCGTAACGATATCCCCGAGGCTGAGGCCACGGCCTTCCGCATTCGTCACGGCTGCGTCCGATGCCAAATCGTAGGTCTCGAAGTCGTCTAACGTCACTTTCATCGTGCCCAGATTTAACTTCAGCACCTTCCCTTCACGGATGTCCAACTGCAGCTCGTCTTTCACAATTTCCGCGTAATACACGACGCCGTTCACTTCAATGACGGACACTTCGTACGTTTCTTCGAACGTTTTGGGATCGATAGCTGTATCATTTTTGTTCCCGTAGAAAACGGCATTCGGAGAAAGCTTGTATGTACTTGTATTCCCCTCTTTGTCCATGAGCCCGATCGTCCCGCTCGTAAGGCTTGTCAAATACCCTTTCTTCGCGTGGTTCGGCAATTGCGCCAATTCCTTCTGAGAGCGGCTCAGGAACGCTGCCATCTGAGCGCGGGTAACCGCCCCTTTCGGCTGGAACGAACCGTCTTCGAATCCGTCGACGATTGTCAACGCAACAGCAGCATTGACATAACCGAGGGAATTCGGACTAATCGAATTGTTGTCATTGAAAGCTGTAGGCGTCTGGGAAAGGCTTTGGGCGAATGCGCCTTTGCCAATTGCACGTATGACGACTTCCGCTACCCACTCACGGGTTGCTTTGCGCTGGCCCCATTTCTCTTTGGACTTGTCGTCTTGGCTTCTTTCTTTCTCTTCTTCATTGGTAATCAATCCGTTCTGAAGAGCTACAGCAACATAATTGCGTGCGTAGTTGTCGACAAGCATGAAATCAGGGAAAACGGTCGTGGAAGTCATCGCATTGACATCATCCTGCAACCCCATCATTCGAACAGCCATGATCAGGACATCCTGCTGCGAGACGGAGTTCTCCGCCCGGTACGCGCCATCCTCGTAGCCTTCAATGATCCCTTCCAACGCCAGTTTGGAAATATGGCGAATCCCCCAGTAATCCGACTTCACATCCGGGAAAGAAAGCTTCACATTGTTAGACGACGTTGCTGAGTTTGTGTTTGTGCTTGTGTTTGTCGTCGTCTCCGCTGCCCAAGCTGCAGGCGTGCCTGCCAAACTGGTAACAATTAATGAACTTACAATTGCGCTTGCCAATTTCTTGTTTCTCATCTTCGGTCTTGACTCCTCTGCTCTTCCATTTAATTAGGCCGTTTGATTGGATAAGGAAGCTCCAGATGCCCCATTAAGCTATCCACTTGCTTGCCATCCTTCAATACGAACAAAGCTTTTACTTCCGGGAACTGGAATACGGTTTTCTTCAGCGCTTGGAGAAACATTTCTTCACCAGGCGCACCCAATTGCGTCTTGGGACCGAAAGCAAGATCCAGCTTCAATTCCCCTTTGGCATGATCAAAAGCCACGCTGGTGAATTTCAAATCTTCGAATAACGAAACCGCCTTCGGGTCGTCGCTCTTCTTCAATGCATTCAAGGCTGTCTGGTACACGTCCGCTTCTTTCTTGTACGTGATCGTAACTTCTTTCTCTACCAGCTTCATTTCTTCTTGATCGCTAAAGTAGACTTTCACCTTTTTCTGTAAGGTAGGCACCGGTGTAGGGGTCGGCGCTGCGGACGGCGTGGCGCTTGGCAGCACGGTTACCGCGGGAGACGCCGATGGCTGTGTACCCGATCCGTTCACCAGCTGCTGCTTCTGACCGCAAGCGGTTATAGACAAGGTAAGGGCACCTATGATAAGAGCCCCTTGGATAATGCGTCTCGATTGGTTCATGTCATTCACTCCTTCGCGTTTTGCTTAGCAAAACTAGCATCGCAAGCAATAATAGAGTTCTCGCCTCACTTATTTGAGGCTCAAATATTCTTTGATGGCAGCAACGAGAGCTGAGGCTAACTTGTCCTGGAACGCATCCTTGTACATCGCGTTTTCATCGTTCTTGTTAGACAAATACCCCACTTCCAGCAGGACAGCTGGCATGGTCGTTTTCGTGATGACTCTAAAATCAGCTTCGCGCACTTTGCGGTCGGGGAATCCTGTTGCCGCAACGGCATGTTTGTGAATGATATTGGCGAAATTCAAGCTTTCCGGCCTGTTGTAATACGTCTCCGTACCCGACACGGTAGCTTTGGCACTGTTTCCGTGAATGGACAGGAATAGATCGGATTGAATGTCATTGGCGAATGAAACCCGGTCATCGAGCGGAATGAACGTATCGTCTGAACGAGTCATCAGAACGTTGAGTCGCTTGTCCTGTGAAAGAAGCTGCCCTACTTTCTTCGCCGTAGACAGGGTAAAATCCTTCTCGTGCTTGCCGGTTATAGACAATGCACCCGGATCGTTGTCACCGTGACCTGCGTCGATAACAACCGTCAGGATATGTTCGGCGATGGTCGCCTTCCATTGATTCGGCAGCTTGGAAGTCTGCACTTTAAAGTCCGCAGAACCTTTGGTATCCAGAATAACTCTTACCGTTGCCGGATTATCGTTGAAATTGGAGAAACGAATCTTATCGACGAGCGGATGGTTCGACGGGAGCTCGCCGGCATTCTTCACAAGAAGCTTCTTAAGCGGCTCGTCCAACGTCGTATTCGGGAAATCGAAGACGATGCGGTTCGGATTGCTCAGCTTCATTGTTTTCGGCGTGAGCGTTCCATCTTTGGCAATCACCGTAATGTCTTTGTCCGTCAGCACGATGGAAGTCAATAAATGAACGTTCGGATCCGGCACTTCGGTCCCCGTACCGGCACCTGTACCTGTACCTGTACCTGATCCTGCACCCGTATTCGAACCACTATTAGAACCTGAGCCGGTTCCAGTACCAGGTTTAGGTGTTGCCGTCGGCGTTACCGGCGTTTGGCCATCCGATACATCGACTGGGCCTGTGACCGGTTGGGAGTCGATATCGTCTTTCTTGAACATCTTAACGGATGAAGTGGATGCGTCCCATGTAAATTCAATACCCATCTGCTCGCCAATGAAACGAAGCGGCAGCATCGTATTGCCTTTATCGATGATCGGTGGAACTTCCATGGTCTCCTTCTTCCCGTTAATCAGCGCAGTTTTGCTGTCAATAACCAGTTGGATATGGGTATCGTCCTTCACAATCGTTACTTTGCGTGCGGATTCATCCCATGCAACCTTCGCACCGATCTCTTCTACGATAATTCGGACCGGGACGATCGTATTCCCATTCACGATTCGCGGTTGAACCTCCGCGGAGACCAGCTTCTTTTCATTCATATACAGCTTTATTGCATTAGACGCTTCAGCACCCATCGCGGTTGCAGGCAGCAGCATGGAAACGAGCAGCAACAAACAAAATGCAGGAAATTTCATCATTCACCTCTATGTAATGTCGGAATTTAAAGTCTTAATCATCTGGCACACTTATCCGTCTCTCAAAAACTGGCAGCAAAAGTCTATTATTTCAATTTGTTCACTCTACCCGACAGCATGACCCCCGTTCATTCGACAATCTAGTAAACTATTAGACGCTTGAAACTGCCAAAAGTTGCATAAAAGACAGAATAAAAAAAAGACGCAACCAATGGAATCCCATTGATATGCGTCTTCGACCGGTGCTTATTTGTAGGCCAAACGTTTTGCGTGCACTTGTTCGTAAGCTGTGATTTTGTCTTCATGCTGAAGCGTCAAACCGATATCATCCAAGCCTTGCAGCAAAAACTGGCGGCGGTGCTCATCGATATTGAAAGCAATTTCCAGACCGTGGTCGTCTGTCAATTTGTTATTCTCAAGATCGACATGCAGCTTATAGCCTTCATATTTCGCTGTACGGTTGAACAAATCGTCCACTTGCTCTTCGGACAGCTTGATCGGCAGGATACCGTTCTTGAAGCAGTTATTATAGAAAATATCCGCATAAGAAGGTGCGATGATCACGCGGAATCCGAAATCCTGAATCGCCCAAGGAGCATGCTCACGGGAGGAGCCGCAGCCGAAATTAGCTCGGGAGAGCAGGACGGAGGCGCCTTGATAACGATCCTGGTTGAGCGGGAAGCTCTCGATCACGTTGCCCGCTTCGTCCCATCTCCACTCGAAGAACAGGAATTGACCGAAACCGGAACGCTCGATTCTTTTCAGAAATTGTTTAGGAATAATGGCATCTGTATCTACATTGACACGATCCACAGGGCCAACGAGGCCTGTATGTTGTTTGAAAGCTTCCATATTTGCATTCTCCTTAATCAGCCGAAATTAAGCTTGTTGGTATTCTTTGATTTCCCAATCACGAACGTCGTAGAAGTGACCTTTGATCGCTGCAGCTGCTGCCATCGCCGGGGAAACGAGATGCGTGCGTCCTCCGCGGCCTTGACGTCCTTCGAAGTTACGGTTGGAAGTCGATGCGCAGCGTTGGCCGGGCTTAAGCACGTCCGGGTTCATCGCCAGACACATACTGCAGCCTGCATCACGCCATTCGAATCCTGCCTCTGTGAAGATTTTGTCCAAGCCTTCCTTCTCGGCTTGAATTTTCACGCGGCCCGAGCCCGGTACAACGATAGCCGTAACAGACGGATCTACGCTGTAGCCTTGCGCGATTTTCGCTGCGGCACGAAGATCTTCAATACGTCCGTTCGTACAGGAACCGATGAACACATAATCCACTTTCAATTCGGTCATAGGAGTTCCTGGCGTTAAATCCATATATTCAAGCGCTTTTTCAGCAGCTTTGCGTTCATTTTCGGTTTCGAAGCTTTGCGGATCCGGCACAAGTGCATTAACGTTCGTTCCCATGCCCGGGCTGGTTCCCCAAGTAACTTGTGGAATCAATGTATCCGCATCGAATTCAACAACCCAGTCATACGTTGCGCCTTCGTCCGTTACGTATTTGGACCATTCCGCTACGGCTGCATCGAAGTCAGCGCCCTGAGGCACATACTCGCGACCGCGCAGGTAGTTGAAAGTCGTTTCGTCCGGAGCGATCAAGCCGGCTCTGGCGCCGCCCTCGATGGACATGTTGCAAACCGTCATGCGCTCTTCCATGGAAAGACCGCGGATTGCTTCGCCTGTATATTCAATAACATAACCCGTTGCGAAATCCGTACCGTATTTCGCAATGACGCCAAGGATCAAGTCCTTCGCCGTAACGCCCGGCTTCAGCGAGCCGTTGATGCGCACTTCCAGCGTCTTCGCTTTGGATTGCTGCAGCGTTTGCGTCGCAAGCACGTGCTCAACCTCACTTGTACCGATACCGAAAGCAAGAGCGCCGAATGCACCGTGCGTCGATGTGTGGCTGTCGCCGCAGACGATCGTTTTGCCCGGATGCGTCAGGCCGAGTTCAGGACCCATAACGTGCACGACACCTTGGTCGATGCTGTCCAGATCGAACAGCGTAACGCCGAAGTCGCGGCAGTTTTGGGAAAGCGTGTCAATTTGTTGTTTGGAAATCGGATCCGTAATGTTGAATCGGTCCTTCGTCGGAACGTTATGATCCATCGTTGCGTATGTCAAATCAGGTCTGCGGACTTTGCGGCCGGATAAACGAAGTCCTTCGAACGCTTGCGGCGAAGTTACTTCATGCACCAGTTGCAAGTCGATATAGATGATGCTAGGTTTGCCTTCTTCCTGGTTAATTACGTGATTGTCCCAGATTTTCTCGAACATTGTCTTTTTACTCATATCCAGTCACCTCTTGTCATGATCCCGCTCATATTGTTAATGTCTTACCCTCATAACGTAGTTTAGCACGGATATCGTAATTGCTCCAAGATATAATAACTATAAGCTTGATAGACTTCTCCTATAACAATGTGAAAAGAAATGATTGACAATACACTTGATAATGATTATCATTCTCCTTGGCTGGAGTCGCATTACCATCATCTCTGGCACAGAGCAGATACATCGTATTTAGGAGGGTTTATTTGTGCGAAATTTTGTCAAACCATTCACTGTAACGGCTTCATTAATGATGATTTTCCTTACTGCAGCCTGCGGTAACGCTTCAACCCATACGTCCGGCAATTCTGCAGCCAGCCCGGCTTCAAGCGCTGCGGCTTCCGTTCAGCCGTCGGCCGCTCCCGCCGCAGATGCTGTCAAAACGATCAAGCACGATCTCGGGACAACGGAAATTAAAGGAACTCCTAAACGCATCGTAACGTTGGAGTGGTCCTATGCGGAAGATCTGCTCGCCGTCGGCATTCAACCTGTCGGCAATGCGGATAACAAAGGATATGGAAATTGGGTGAACGTCAAGCCTGCGCTGGACGCTTCCGTCGTCGATGTCGGTACGCGCCAGGAACCGAATCTGGAGACGATCACGGGTCTTAAACCGGATCTGATCATTACAAGCACGCTGCGCTCCAGCAAAAATTATGATGCGCTTAGCAAAATCGCTCCGACGATCGCCTTCAATTCCTACCCTGCCGAAGGCAAAGGCGACCAGTACTCGGAGATGGAGAACGCATTCAAAACGATTGCCGATGTCGTTGGCAAAAAAGCGGAAGGCGACAAGGTGCTTGCCGACCTTCAGAAAACCTACGCCGACACCAAAGCCAAGCTGGCCGCTGCGAAGAAGGAAGGCGCGGAGATTGCCTTGACTCAAGCGTTCAGCAACCAGAACAACGCCGATCTGCGCATGTTCACGGACAACTCGATGGCGATTCAGATTTTGCAGCGCATCGGTCTCAAGAACGTATTCAAATCCACTAAATTCGAACTGTACGGCTACCAGACAGCCTCTGTAGAAGCATTGCCTGCCGTGCAGAACGCCAGCTTCTTCTACATCGTGCAGGACAATGACAATGTCTTTGAGAAGCAGCTGAAAGACAATGCCGTTTGGAAAGGCCTTGCTTTCGTCAAAGACAATAAAACGTACAAACTGCCAGGCAACACTTGGACGTTCGGCGGTCCGCTGTCCGCCAAAGTATTCGCTGAACTGACCGCTAACGCCTTAACGAAATGAGCCGACTCGTTGTAAGTTCTAAACCGAAACCGCAACATCAATGGAAAGCCCCCCTCGTATTCGGAGGAGGCCTTCTGGCACTGCTGGCCGTTCTGTTTCTGAACATTACGCAAGGCGAAGCGAACATCACCGTTCACACCGTTGTGAGCGCGCTGCTCGATCCGCAGGATACCCCCGACCATCATATGGTTCGGGGGCTTCGCTTGCCACGCGCCGTGATCGGCCTGCTGGCCGGCGCCTCGCTAGCCGTGGCGGGTGCGCTGCTGCAGACGGTCACCCGCAATCCGTTGGCTTCCGCCTCAACCCTCGGGCTGAATGCCGGCGCCTACTTCATCATCGTGTTGGCAGCGGTTTATTTCCCCGGCATCAAGTCGGATCACTCGCTCATCCTGGCGCTCATCGGCGCCTGCGGTGCGGCGGTTATGGCTTATTTCATGTCAGGCGGGCGCCAGAGCACCCCGCTGCGCATGGCGCTCGCCGGAATGATCGTCACACTCGTCTTGTCCGCCTTCACAAGCGGTCTGCAAATCATGTATGAAAATGAAACGAACGGTTTATACATGTGGGGTTCCGGCGCGTTAGCCCAGAACGATTGGCTCGGCGTGCGCTATGCGCTCCCATGGGTGCTTATAGGGCTGATCGTCGCCGCCTTGTTCAACCAGAAGCTGGATATGCTGGAGCTGAGCGAAGATACGGCGGTCTCCCTGGGCGAGAAGGTGAACGTGATCCGGTTCGTAGCGCTGGCCGCGGCGATCCTGCTGGCCGGCGTTACGGTCAGCGTCGTAGGTCCGATCGGCTTCGTCGGGCTCATTGCCCCGCACTTGATCCGGCTGATCGGCTTGCGGAGGCACCGGTTCCTGCTTCCGGGCAGCGCGATCTGGGGCGCGGTCGTCCTGATCGGCGCGGATACGATTGCCAAAATGTTCCGCAGCACATTAGGCGAGCTGCCCGCCGGGTCCGTAACCGCGGTGCTGGGAGCTCCATGGCTCATTTGGCTCGCCGTTCGCGGCTCCAGAATGAAGTCTTCCGCCGACGGCGGCTCGACCATGGGGGTCGGCTATCTCGGCACCAAGGTGCCTTATGGCCTCTTAGTAACGCTTACCACAGCCGCTCTATTCATCCTCATTCTGTGCGGACTTTCCGCCGGGGCGCTAAGCTTCCCGATCACCGACGTGCTCGCCGTATTGACCGGCAGCGGATCCGAAATGGCCGCGAATGTCATTCTTAATCTGCGTTTGCCTCGCGTTCTCGTAGCGGCGCTGGCCGGTGCTTCACTCGCCATAGCGGGCTCCATGATGCAAGGGGCCGTCCGCAACCCGCTCGCCGACCCATCCGTTGTCGGCGTCACGACAGGCGCCGGCATGGGCGCTCTGCTCGTACTGACGATTTGGCCGTCCGCCTCAGGAGCGTGGGTGCCCGTCGGGGCGATGGCCGGGGCCTTATTATCGGCAGGCAGCGTATATGCGCTCGCCTGGAAGAAAGGGCTTAATCCCGTCGTCCTTATTCTGGTCGGGATTGCCGTCTCCGCGCTGGGATCGGCCGTGATCCAATTCCTGATCATTCAATCCAAGCTTGGCGCTGCGCCTGCGCTCACATGGCTGGCCGGCAGCACGTATGCCAGAGGCTGGGGCGACTTCGCGCAGCTGAGCATCGCGATGGCCGTCGGACTGCCCCTTGCCTGGCTGCTCGGCCGCCGCGTGGATCTGCTCGCTTTCGGCGACCTCGTGTCGCTCGGCTTAGGCTTGCAGCTGCAGCGGACGCGCCTGATCGCCGCCGGCATCGGCGTTACCATAGCGGCAATCGCCGTAGCGTCGGTCGGCACCATCTCTTTCATCGGGCTGCTCGCCCCGCACGCCGTGCGCATGATGATGGGACAGCATCATCAGAAGTCCGTCGTCCTATCGGCGGTCATCGGAGCCATCCTGCTGGTGGTCGCGGATATTATCGGGAAAGTCATCGCCATTCCCAAAGAAATTCCATCGGGCATCGTCGTAGCCGTCATCGGCGCTCCGTACCTCCTGTTCCTGATGTACAGGAGTACGGTCAAGCGATAGCCGTTACTTCCAATAGAAGCCGTCCACAGCGTCTGACAGACCTGAAGGACGGCCTTTTGGTGCGGATAGGAAATCTGTTATGATATTCCTATCATATCGTCTAGGAGATGTACGAACTTGGAATTACGCCAACTGCAATACGCGATCCAAATCGCAATCGAACGTAACTTTTCGCGGGCCGCGGAGAAGCTTCACATTGCCCAGCCGTCGCTCAGCCAGCAGCTGTCCAAGCTGGAGAAAGAGATCGGCGTTCTGCTGTTTCAGCGCAGCACCAATTCCGTCGAGCTTACGCACGCCGGTTCTTTATTCGTCGAGAAATCGCAGAAAATACTCGACATGGTAGAACAGCTTAAGAAAGAAATGGAAGATATTTCGCAGATGAAGAAAGGGCGTTTGGTTGTCGGCAGCATGCCGATTACCGGATCGACGATTCTGCCTTTCGTCGTGCCCGCTTTCCAAACCGCCTACCCCGAGATTGAAATTTCGCTTGTCGAAGAAACTTCATTCAACCTTGAGACCTTAACGACGAACGGGCAGACCGATATTTCGCTGCTTTCCTTGCCGCTGCGCGAAGACTCGCTCGTCTACGAGACGCTGCTGGAGGAAGAAATCGTGCTTGCCGTCCCTCCCAAGCATCCGCTGACGCAAAGCAAAGAACCGATCCGCATCAAGCAATTGGAGAAAGAATCATTCATCGCGCTGAAGAAAGGCCAAGGCTTCCGCAAGCTGACTTTGGAGCTGTGCCAAAATGCCGGCATCGTCCCGAACATCGTATTTGAATCGAGCAACATGGAGACCGTGCAGTCTCTCGTTGCAGCAGGCATGGGAATCGCATTTGTCCCTTATTTGATCTCGAAACGAAATTATAGCGAGCTGGCCCCCGTACACCTGGCATTAGAAGGCAGACCCGTGCGCACATTAGTCATTGCCTACCGCAAAGGACGCTATCTGTCCAAAGCGGCTGAAGCCTTCGTCACAACGATGAAGGAAGTTATGCGAACGATCGGATAATCCGGGGAGGAAGCCTGTATGAACAAAACACAGCGCTTGATCCAGCTCATGATGGCTGTCAATGAACGCATGGCGTTCACGACGAGAGAGCTCGCTGAGGAGTTCGGTGTCTCGGAACGCACGATGCACCGGGATTTGCAGGAATTGAGCGAAATGGGGATGCCACTCTATACCGAATTCGGTCCTCACGGAGGTTACCGCCTGCTGAAGAAGCGGATGCTCCCTCCGATTCTATTCACGGAGCAGGAAGCGGTGGCGATGTTTTTCGCTTTCCAATCCCTTCAGTTTTATGGAGCGCTGCCCTTCGCTGCCGAATCAGCCTCCGCCTTGAAGAAGTTTTATCACTATTTGCCGACGGATACGCGAACAAGAATCGATGCGCTGCAGGATCGCGTGTCCTTCTGGACGCCATCCCGGACCCAGAGCTCGCCGTTCCTCGAACAGCTGTTGGAAGCCTCTATCGACGGAGCGGCTCTTCGAATCGCGTATTCCTCTAAGGAAGGAATAACCGAGAGAACGATTCAGCCGATCGGCATCTATTCATTCAATGGCTATTGGTACGTCCCGGCTTTCTGCTTCCAGAAGGACCGCATGCTGCTGTTTCGCGCCGACCGCATCCAGAGCTTGGAGCCCGCCGGAGAGGATCACCCGGCCAAAGACCTCAAGCATCTGACCATCCTCGATTGGCTGACCAACGATCAAGCCGGCCTGCCGGCCGAGCCTCTCAAGCTGCGCGTCTCATTTACACCGGCCGGAGTCCGCGCTTTCGAACGCAGCAATGGCATGGATGGACAGCTTGTGCTTCGAGACGATGGCGGCGGCGAGTTTACGACTACGATGCATCCCGGCAATCTTAAGCACTTCGCGCAATATTTCCTCAGCATGGGGGCCGATGCCAGGGTCGAGGAACCGCCGGAAATGGTCGAGTGGATTCGCGGTCAAATCGCCTCCATGTCGATCGCTTACGGACCTATACCGCCTTCTTAATCCTTGACAGCAATTGTCATAGTTATGCTTTAGGATGAAATTGCGAAGGGATCGTTCCTTTCAGCGATGACATGACAGGAGGCAATCATCATGACACATTCAAAACAGTTGCAAGGTTTCACGGCACTTGTCACCGGTTCCAGCCGCGGCGGCGGAAGAGGCATCGCCCTGGCGCTTGGGGATGCAGGAGCAACCGTTTATGTGACCGGACGCAGTACGCGCGAGCATTCGACAAGACCGGATTTGGGCGGCACCATCGAGGATACGGCTGACGAGGTAACAGCTCGCGGAGGCAAAGGCATTCCCATCCGCTGCGACCATACGGCAGACGAGGATGTCCAGGCTCTCTACGACCGCATTAAGGGGGAAGCAGACAAGCTCGATCTGGTTGTCAATAATGCCTGGGGCGGCTATGAGGATTACGAGGAAGTCGATTTCTTATTGCCGTTCTGGGAACAGCCGATGAAACGGTGGGACAGGATGTTCAATGCCGGCCTGCGGGCGCAAATGGTCTCAAGCCGGTGCGCGATGTCCGCCTTTTTCCTTGAGCAGCAGCGGGGCCTGATCATAAATACGGGAGTCTATTCCGACATTGGCGGCAATTACCCGGTGAACGTCTTCTACGACACGGTCAAACGCGCCGTCGCGAATATGACTCACGCGATGTCCTTGAACTTAAAGGCGAGCGGTCTTCAAGTGACGGCACTCGCGCTTGCCCCCGGATGGATGCGCACGGAAGCCGTATATAAGCATTACGGACTCGAACCCGGCGATCAGAACTTCATGAAGGTCGAGGCTCTGCACCCGACGGAATCCGTCGAATATATCGGCCGCGCCGCCGCTGCGTTAGCTTCTGATCCTCATGTCCAGCGGTATGCGGGGAAGCTGCTCGAAGCTGGCGCCCTGGCCGAGCAATACGGCTTCACCGATATCGACGGCAGACGAATCCCTCCGTTCCGTGTGTAAAGCTCCCTTTTTTCATGAACCATTTTTCAAAAAAAAGTTAGACGGTCGGATGCGGCGACTCCAATAAGTCGCCATTATCCGGCCGTCTTTTTCTTTGAACGGCACGTGCTTACGGACGGAAATTCCGGGACCGATATTCGCCTTTTTTTCAACAAAAGCACGGCGCATCCTTTAACCCTTTTCGCTCAGCATGCATACAATATAAAAAAAACTTATCATTTCTCTAATTATTATTGATAAAGAGATGTTAAAAGCCTAGGAGGCCGAAGCCATGACATTACTGAAAGCAGTTGAACAGACATTCTGTAAATTGCAGGCACCCGATTTAGAACAATTGGCGGCAGCGCTGCGCTCGCTCGAAACTTCATTTCATGAAATTGCTTCGTACAAAACAGAACCGAATCAACTCCCCTATGGCCGCAATGTCATATACAGAAACGATGATGTGGAAGTGATCGTCATTCATATACCTGCCTTTTCAGCGACAGCCATTCATAATCACGGTACGTCCGTAGGAGCAGCCTATTTGGCTCAAGGAACAATCGTCAACTCCAAATTCTCTCTGGATTATGCAGGCTACCCGGTCGTACAAGCCGATGACATGATCAAAGCGGGCGAATACTTCACCGCGCCGCCGGATCAGATTCACCAACTGAACAATCCGTTTCACGAGCCGACCGTTTCCCTCCATGTCTATAGTCCGCCTCTGGATGCCGTCAATCGTTACTTGCCCTACAGCGAGGTTCTGGACTATGTCATTTAACATAGAAAACCCCCTGCGAATCGCACTGCTGCGACTCACAGGGGGTTTCTTGCATTAAAATTGCAGCGACTTCTCGATGAAGGCTTTCAGTTCCGCAATCGGCATCCGCGTTTGTTCCATCGTATCGCGGTCGCGAACCGTCACTTGGCCGTCCGTTTCGGATTCGAAGTCATACGTGATGCAGAACGGCGTACCGATCTCATCGTGGCGGCGGTATCTTTTACCGATTGAGCCCGTATCGTCATAATCCACCATGAAATGCTTCGCCAAATCGGCGAATACAGCCTGAGCGCCTTCGTTCAGCTTCTTGGAAAGCGGGAACACGGCAGCTTTGATTGGCGCCAGCGCCGGGTGGAAATGCAGCACCGTACGGCTGTCATCGCCTTCCAGCTGCTGTTCTTCGAAGGCGTCGATCAGCAGTGCCAGCGTCACGCGGTCAGCGCCGAGCGATGGCTCGATGCAGTACGGAACGTAGCGCTCGTTCGTTTCTTGATCGATATAATTGAAGTCTTCGCCGGAGTGCTCCATATGCTGCTTCAGGTCGAAGTCCGTACGGTCCGCAATGCCCCAGAGCTCGCCCCAGCCGAACGGGAATTTGTACTCGATATCGGTCGTTGCGTTACTGTAGTGGGACAGCTCATCTTCGCTGTGATCGCGAAGACGCAGATTATCGGCTTTGGCGCCAAGCGACAACAACCAGTTATGGCAGAAGCTTCTCCAGTATTCGAACCATTTCATATCTTCACCCGGCTTGCAGAAAAACTCAAGTTCCATCTGCTCGAACTCGCGCGTACGGAACGTGAAGTTACCCGGCGTAATTTCGTTACGGAAGCTTTTACCGATTTGGCCGATACCGAAAGGCAGTTTTTTGCGCATCGTGCGCTGTACGTTTTTGAAGTTGACGAAAATGCCTTGAGCCGTTTCCGGACGCAAGTAAACGACATTGGAGCTCGCTTCGGTTACGCCTTGGAACGTCTTGAACATCAGGTTGAACTGGCGAATATCCGTGAAATCTTTGCTGCCGCAGTCCGGGCATACGATGTTATGCTCAACGATCAGCTTCATCATATCGTCGAACGTCATGCCGTCAACGATGATTTCGATATCTTTCTCGGCCAATTTGTTCTCGATCAGCTTATCGGCGCGGTGGCGGGCTTTACAGTTTTTGCAATCGATCATCGGATCGTTGAAGTTGCCGACATGGCCGGACGCTACCCAGGCTTGCGGGTTCATCAGAATCGCTGCGTCCAAACCGACGTTATACGGGGATTCTTGAATAAATTTCTTCCACCATGCGCGTTTGATGTTATTCTTCAGCTCTACGCCGAGCGGACCGTAATCCCATGTGTTGGCCAAACCGCCGTAAATCTCGGAGCCTGGGAATACAAAGCCTCTGTGCTTCGCTAACGCTACTACTTGATCCATCGTTACACTCATTGTTCATTCTCTCCTTCAACTTATCTCATATCGAGCGCCTCTCGGATCGGAACGCAAAAAAAGCTCCGCATCCAAAGGCATCTGCATGCCTAGGGACGAGAGCCTTACGCACCCGCGGTTCCACCCTAGTTGATACACCTGAGCAAGCATGTATCCCCTTTATCGAATTGGCTCCGGATTGCCTTTTCCTTGAGCTTCCGTCTGGGCTCTCACCGTCCCCAGCTCGCTGAACAAGAAGTTGTTCAAGTACTATTCATCCCTCACAGCCACAATTGATCATTCAATTGGCTTTAGTTTACAGAAAAACCGACAAAAAATCAAATCCATTCATCCAATTTCGCAAAAAATTAATACAGATGCGGTCTGCGGTCCTCGAAAACGGGAATTTTCGCTCTCACGCGCACCACTTCCTCCAAGTCGATGGTCGCGCGCAGAACCGCTTCGGTTTCGCCGCCTTCCACAAGCACCTCTCCCCAAGGGTCAATGACCATTGAATGCCCGAAGAAGTCCGTCGTACCGCTCGTTCCGACGCGGTTGCAGGAGACGACATACATCTGGTTCTCAATCGCTCTGGCCGTAAGCAGCGTGCGCCAGTGATGCAGACGCGGATGCGGCCATTCGGCAGGCACGAATAAAATTCGCGCCCCGTCCAGTGCCAATTTGCGCGCCAGCTCCGGGAAGCGGATATCATAGCAGATCATAGCTCCTGCCGGAACGCCTTCAAGCTCGAAGCGGCCAAGCTGGTCCCCGCTGTGCAAATATTTCTCTTCATCCATAAGACGGAACAGATGAATTTTGGAATACTCCGCGATCTCGGCACCGCTCCGGTCGAACGCATAGATCGTGTTCAGCACACGATCGTCTTGCTTGGCAGCGATAGAGCCGCCGATGATGTTGACGCCATGTTCTTTGGCGAAGCCGCTCAGGAACGATCGGGTTCGTTTCCCGTTCGGGTCTGCCAGCTGCTGAATCTCGGTTAACGCATAGCCTGTATTCCACATTTCCGGAAAGACGATGACGTCAGGCTTGACTGCGCCTTGCACAGCTTCCTGCAGAAGCTGCTCCAGACGGGCGAAATTCGTATCCGGCTCGCCGATCGTAATATTCATTTGAATAAGTGCCAGGTGAAGCTGTTGGGTTTCGGACATGCTGTATTAGACTCCTTCCAGTCGTGAACCTTACGAATTAATATCTCCATCATAATCGAAAAAGGCTTAGAACCCAAGCTCCCGTTAAGAAGGCTTGAACGTTTGGGACTGGCCCCTGGCGATACTGAGCGTTCGCCAGCTTCCGCTTGTCCAATGCTTGCTCAGGAAAACGATCTGGCCGACATGATACCCGTAATGGGAAACCTGCCGCTGAACGGCTCCTATCACCGTGTGCTCTTGCCCGCGAATGCGCACGGTTCGCAGCACATCTTCGGGCGTTAGCGCGCCCAGAGCGTCGAAGAGCACTTGCCAGCCTTCCTCCCACAATGCGAGCAGCTCTTCACGTGAGCTTCGTCCGCCTTCAAATTCCGCATCCCTATTCCGCGATTCCTTCTCGCCGTCGGTGGTCAGAAAGTCCGTCCAGCGGGACAACATATTCCCATGCATATGCTTGATCAGCACTTCCAGCGAATTCGATTCTTCATCCAGCGATTGGTAGAAATGCTCGTCTGCCGTTTGCGCCAATGCGCCATCGCCTAATTTCTTCATGCTTGTGAAAGCACGGATCGATTCCTCCAGAAAAGCGTTCGCAACTTGTGAATGGTCCGACATGTTCTCATCACCTTTCTTCAGCTATCCATTTACTGTAAAACAAGGCTGCCCGGATGTAAAATTGATTTTTTTCATCACTATGAAAAAATGTCTAATCATGATACATTTAGGTTATTGTCTAAAATCCCGACCTTCGGAGTGTGAATTAAAACCGTGACTATCTCATCTACGCAATCAAGCGCTTTTTCCATACAGCCTGCTGAACGGATGAAAGGCCTTCCGACCCAATTCTTCGCCTCGCTCGTCGCGAAAGCGAACGCCCAGATCGCTCATGGCCACGATGTCATCAATCTGGGCCAGGGCAATCCCGACCGACCGACGCCGCCGCATATCGTCGCCTCGATGCAAGAAGCAGCGGCGAACCCGTTGTATCACAAATATCCGCCTTTCAGCGGTTTCCCGTTCCTGAAGCAGGCGATCGCCCAGCGCTATCAAGAGGATCATGGCGTGCAGCTCGATCCCGATACGGAAGTGGCGATTCTGTTCGGCGGCAAAACAGGCCTCATCGAAATCGCCCAATGCTTGCTGAACCCAGGCGACGTATGCCTTGTGCCCGACCCGGGCTATCCCGACTACTGGTCAGGCGTTGCGCTCGCAGGGGCCGAGATGGCCTTCATGCCGCTTCGCGAACAGAACAACTTCCTGCCGGATTATTCCTCGTTGAAGCAATCCGATCTGGACCGGGCGAAGCTGATGTTCATCAATTACCCGAACAATCCGACCGGTGCAACGGCTCCCGCTTCTTTCTATGAGGAAACGGTGGCTTTCGCGCAGAAGCACGGTGTTGTGGTCGCGAGCGACTTCGCTTATGGTGCGATCGGCTTTGACGGACAGAAGCCGGTATCCTTCCTGCAAACGCCTGGCGCCAAGGAAGTCGGCATCGAGTTCTATACGCTGTCCAAAACGTATAACATGGCCGGCTGGCGCGTCGGTTTTGCCTTGGGCAACCGGGAAGTGATCCGCCTCATCAACTTGATGCAGGATCATTACTACTGCTCCTTGTTCGGCGGCATTCAAGCTGCGGCCGCAACGGCGCTTACGGCTTCGCAGGATTGCGTAACCGAGCTCCGCGACGTCTACGAGAGCCGCCGCAATGCGCTGTACACGGCGCTGGCCGGTATCGGCTGGGAGGCCCGCCCTTCGCAAGGCTCCTTCTTCTCCTGGCTGCCCGTGCCGAAAGGGCATACGTCCCAGAGCCTGGCCGACCTGCTGCTCGAAGAAGCCAAAGTGGTCGTCGCCCCGGGCATCGGCTTCGGCACGCATGGCGAAGGTTACGTCCGCCTCGGCCTGCTGTCCCCGGAAGCCAGATTGGAAGAAGCGGTGCAGCGAATCGGCAAGCTTAATTTGTTCGGATAGTCCTTTTCATCTTTACAAACATTTGTACACCGTGCTATTCTATATAGAACCAAAAAAGGAAGTCTTCCATAACTTCTATAATAGCAACGTTATGATGGGAATAGTAGGAACGTGCCGCACGTAACCAGAGAGTAAGCTCCACCGACTGAGAGAGCTTGCCGTGAACCGATCCGAACCCGCCCCTGAACCGTCAACGATGAGTTGAACAGTCCCCTGCTGTTATCAGGGAATCGAAGAGTTGGGCGCAGTCTGTACATGCGCCAATCTAAGGTGGTACCGCGGAAGCTGCAGACTTTCGTCCTTATTGTCATGAGGACGGGAGTCTTTTTTATTTATACCAAAATAAGGATGGGATCTTAATGACACAGCGCATCGTCGTAAAAATCGGCAGCTCCTCTCTCACTTCAGATACAGGCGGCCTGAATCCAGATAAAATCCGGTTTTTCGCATCGGAACTGGCGCAATTGCAGAAGGAAGGCAACCAGGTGCTGCTCGTCACTTCCGGCGCGGTAGCCGCCGGCTTCACCTCGCTTGGCTACCGCACGCGGCCTAAGGTACTCCACGAGAAGCAGGCGGCGGCCGCTGTCGGCCAAGCGCTGCTCATGCAGGCGTACCATGAAGCCTTCGCGTCCCATGGCGTGAGCGTGGCGCAAATCCTGCTGACCCGGTACGATTTCTCCAACCGCAAGCGCGTCCAGAACGCGCTGATGACGATCGACGAACTGCTGCAGCGCGGCGTGGTTCCGATCATTAACGAGAATGACACCGTCTCGGTGGATGAATTGAAATTCGGCGACAACGATACGTTGTCCGCCCTCGTCGGCAATTTGGTGAAAGCCGGCAAATTGATCATTATTACGGATATGGACGGCCTGTACACGGACGATCCCCGCAAGAACGCGAACGCCCAGCGCATCGATCGCGTGGCCGCCATCAGCGATGAGCTGTTCAGCTTCGCCGGCGGCTCGGGGAGCGCCGTCGGCACCGGCGGGATGCGCTCGAAGGTAGAAGCCGCCCGGATCGCCATGCGCGGAGGCGTGCCGGTGTTCATCGGGCGCGTCGTGGAGCCCGGCGATCTGCCGCTTGCCGTCGACGGCAGCGGCAAGGGCACGTACTTCGACACCCTGCTGAACAACCTGCCGGTGAAGAAACAGTGGGTCGGCTTCCACTCCGTGCCCCAAGGACAGATCCTCGTAGATCCCGGCGCCAGAACGGCATTGGTCAGCGGCGGCAAGAGCTTGCTCCCTGCCGGCATCATCGGGGCAACGGGCGACTTCCACCCCGGCGACGTCGTCGAGGTCTTAAGCGACGAGGGCACGCTGCTCGGACGCGGCGTCGTCAACTATGCCGCTTGGCAGATCCAGGCAGCCGCCGGGCTGTCCACCGAGGAAGTGCAGAAGCGCGTGGAAGTCGCAAGAATCGAAGTCATTCACCGTGATGAATGGGTTCCGTTGAATTAATTTAAATTCGCCTAAAAGAAAGCGAGGCACCCTGCTATGAAACAACAACGTTTATTGCTTCCGACTCTACGGGATATCCCGGGTGACGCCGAAGCTGCAAGCCACCGGCTGATGCTGCGCGCGGGCTTGATCCGGCAGCTCTCCAGCGGCATCTATTCCTATTTGCCAGTCGGGCTCAAAGCCCTTCAACATATTCAAACCATTATCCGGGAGGAAATGGATGCGGCAGGCGCGCAAGAAATGCTCATGCCGGCGCTGCACCCTTCCGAATTGTGGAAGGCTTCCGGCCGCTGGGACGTCTATGGCCCTGAACTCATGCGCCTCGAGGACCGGCACGGCCGGGAATTCGCCTTGGGCGCCACCCATGAGGAAGTCATTACCACGATTGTGAAAGACGAAATTCAGTCCTATAAGAAGCTGCCGGTTACGCTGTATCAAATACAAACCAAATTCCGCGATGAGCGAAGACCGCGATTCGGCTTGCTGCGCGGCAGGGAATTCCTGATGAAGGACGCGTACTCCTTCGACACTACGGCCGGCGGCCTTGACGAAAGCTACCGCAGCATGTATGACGCGTATCACCGCATTTTCACGCGCTGCGGCCTAACGTTCCGTGCGGTCGAAGCGGATTCCGGCGCGATCGGCGGCACCGATACGCATGAGTTCATGGCGCTGGCGGACATCGGCGAGGATACGATCGTCCATTGCCCGGCTTGCTTCTATGCGGCTAACCTGGAGAAGGCGATCGGCAAGATGCCTCCTGCCCCGTCGGCCGGAGAAGCGCCACAACCTGTGCAGAAGGTTCATACGCCGCAGGTGACAAGTATCAAGCAGTTAAGCGAATATCTTCGCGCCACGCCCGACCGATTGATTAAAGCAGTCGCCGTCTCGGCGAATGGCGAGCCTGTCATCGCCTTCCTTCGCGGAGATTGTGAAGTCAATGAGATCAAACTCAAAGGCGTGCTGGGAGCTGCGGAAGTGACGATGCTTGCCGAATCCGAAATCGTTCATCTAGGCTCTGTCGCCGGATTCATCGGTCCGATCGGACTGACGGGTGTCAAACTTATTGCGGATACGTCAATTATTGGTATGCAGGACGCCATTTGCGGGGCTAATGAAACCGATTATCATCTCCTTCATGTGAACGTGGAGCGAGATCTCGCCGGAATTCCCTTTCACGATATCCGCAATGTTTCCGAGGGAGAACACTGTGCCAACTGTGGAAATCCTCTGTCATTCGCCAAAGGCATCGAAGTCGGCCACGTCTTCAAGCTCGGCACCAAATACAGCACATCGCTGGGCGCAACGATTGCTGGCGAGAACGGTTCGAACGAACCGATCATTATGGGCTGTTACGGGATCGGCGTATCGCGCGTGCTTGCCGCCGTCATCGAGCAGAATCACGATGAACGGGGCATCGTGTGGCCGTCCGCTATCGCCCCGTTCGACATCCATTTGCTGACGGTACAAATGAAAGATGAAACGCAGCAGCGGGTCTCTGAAGAATTGTACCGGCAATTGACCGAAGCCGGTTATGCGGTGCTTTGGGACGACCGGGATGAACGGGCGGGCGTTAAATTTAATGATGCCGACTTGCTCGGTTTCCCGCTCCGTATCACGGTCGGCAAGAAAGCCTCAGAGCTGCTTGTAGAATGCAAGGAACGCCGCAGCGGCGAGCAATACGAAATCACAACCCGACAGCTTCTCGAACATTGCCAAACCATTATACAAACAGGAGGTCGTGCTTCCCATGAGTGAAGTCGTTCTTAAGTCCAAATTAGCGAAACAAGCCGCCCAGCAGATGGGCAATCTGACAACGGAGCAAAAAAACGCCGCTCTGCTGCTCATGGCCGACGCCCTTGTCACCCGTCAGCAGGACATTATTGAAGCGAACGCCAAAGATTTGGAGCGCGGCAAGCAGTTAGGCACCAGCGCCTCCCTGCTGGACCGTCTGGCGCTGAACGAATCCCGCATCGCAGCGATTGCGGAAGGTCTGCGGCAAATCGCCGAGCTTCCCGATCCGGTCGGCGATACGCTTGAAGATTTCCAACGTCCGAACGGCTTGCGTATTCGTAAGATACGCGTTCCGCTCGGCGTTATCGGCATCATCTACGAAGCCAGACCGAACGTCACGGTCGATGCGGCGGGTCTTTGTCTGAAGACAGGCAACGCCGTTGTTCTGCGCGGCGGATCGGCCGCCCTCTTTTCCAATGAGAAAATCGTAGAGGTGCTCCATGACGCATTGAACCGCTCGGCGCTTCCTGCCGACGCCCTGCAGCTGATCGTTTCTTCGGACCGCAGCTCCGTCGACGAAATGCTGAAGCTGAACGGCTTGATTGACGTTCTCATCCCAAGAGGCGGGCACTCGCTTATTCAAAATGTTGTCAATAACGCTTCCGTCCCTGTCATTGAAACAGGCGCAGGTGTATGTCATACTTTTATAGACGAAAGCGCACAGCTCGATATGGCCATCTCCATCGGCCTCAACGCCAAGGCTCAGCGTCCATCCGTCTGCAACGCCATGGAGACGTTGCTCATCCATGAGAAGGCGGCGGCGAAGCATCTGGGCGCCATTGCCGAAGCGTTCACAGGCGCGAAGGTTGAACTGCGCGGTGACGAGCGTGCCCAAGCTTTGGTGCCGAGCATGCATGCAGCCGGTGCTGACGACTGGGGAACGGAATACGGGGACTACATCCTCTCCGTGAAAGTCGTTCGCGATCTCGATGAAGCGCTCGCGCATATTCGCGAATACGGAACGATGCATTCCGAATGTATCGTCACGGAAGATGCGGCCAACGCGGAGAGATTCCTGCAGGAAGTCGATGCGGCAGCCGTGTATCACAACGCGTCGACACGGTTTACCGACGGCTTTGAATTCGGATTCGGGGCAGAGATCGGCATCTCCACTCAAAAGCTGCACGCTCGCGGACCGATGGGTCTGCCTGCGTTGACATCAACCAAATACCGCATCTACGGAAGCGGACAAATACGCCAATAGATCAACAAACTTTTGAGGAGGAATGAACGATGTCTACTTCACTATCCCAAGCCAAAATCGCTTTTGTCGGCGCCGGCTCGATGTCGGAAGCCATTATTCGCGGACTGGTCCAGACGGAGGTCGCCCAGCCGCACAACGTCTATGTCATGAACCGCTCCAACCAGGACCGCTTGGCGTTCCTGACCTCGGAATACGGCATTCAAGCTACGTCCGACCCTCAGACGAAGGATAAATTTCTGCGCGAGGCCGACGTTGTCGTGCTCTGCATGAAGCCCAAGGACGTCGTGACCGCTTTTGCCGAGCTGAAGCCGCTGTTGAACGAGAAGCAGCTGCTCGTCTCCGTTATCGCCGGGCTTTCCATCGCCAAGATGGAGACGCTGCTGCAAACGAACATGGGCATCGTGCGCACGATGCCGAATACTTCATCGACGATCGGACTCGGCGCAACAGGAATGAGCTTCTCCGCAAACGTGAATGATACATTCAAGCAGCTCGCCACCCAGATGTTTGAAGCGGTGGGCATTGTCTCAGTCGTCGAGGAAGAGAAGCTGGAGATCGTGACCGGCGTATCCGGAAGCGGCCCTGCTTATGTCTACTATTTCATGGAAGCTATGACGAAGGCCGCAATCGAAGGCGGACTTACCGAGGAGGATGCGCGCCAGCTGACGCTGCAGACCGTGCTCGGAGCCGCTCATATGGTTCAGAAGACGCAGAAAGATCCGGCGGAACTTCGCCGCAAAGTGACATCGCCTGGCGGCGCGACGCAGGCTTCCATTGAAGAGCTGGACCGCTACCAATTCACGGAAGCCGTATCGGGAGCCGTATTCCGCTCCGCGGCGCGGGCCAAAGAGATGGGCGAACAGATTGCGGTGCCTAGCCCCGTAACCAAATCATCTTAGATCGCAAGGTCTTATCCTATTAAAGCAGGTGAACGTTTCAACATGAGTGCATATTGTTTAGCCACATACCGGAGTTTCGACGAGAAAGCCGATTTCCATAAGAAAGCGACGGGCATCGCTGTCGGATTGACCGTCGGTTCCTGGACGGAGCTGCCTGAAGCGCAGAAAGCCCAGATGGAGAAGCATCTGGGGAAAGTCGTCTCCGTTGACGTACACGAACCGGCACCGGGCGAGCCGGCCGCGAACCGCTACGCGGATATTACGATCGCGTATCCCGATGTCAATTTCAGCCGGGACATCCCTGCGCTGCTCGTTACCGTTTTCGGCAAGCTATCCATGGATGGCAGAATTAGGCTGATCGACTTGAAATTCTCCTCCGATTTCATGGCCGGTTTCGCAGGACCCAAATTCGGCATGCAAGGCGTGCGCGACCTTCTCGGCGTGCATGACCGTCCGCTGCTGATGAGCATCTTCAAATCCGTTGTCGGCTATGAGCTGCCGGCGCTGCGCGAGCAGTTTTATTTGCAGGCCGCCGGCGGGGTGGATCTCATTAAGGACGATGAAATATTGTTCGAGAATCCGCTGACTCCGCTGGAGAAACGCATTGAGGTTTGTATGGAAGCGGCGGCACAAGCGTCAAGAGAGACAGGACAGAAGCTATTATACGCCGTTAACTTGACCGGACCGACCTCGAAGCTCGCCTCCCAAGCCAAGAAAGCGATCCGTGCAGGCGCCAACGCCTTGCTGTTTAACGTATTGGCTTACGGCTTCGATGTGCTTCACGAGCTTAGCGCCGATCCGGAGATTACGATCCCGATCATGGCGCATCCGGCAATGGCGGGAGCTACCTACCCTTCCCCGCATTATGGAATCGCGCCTTCCGTGCTGCTTGGCAAATTGATGCGGCTGGCCGGTGCGGACCTCGTGCTGTTCCCTTCTCCGTACGGCTCGGTGGTCATGCCCAGAGAAGAGAACCTGGCGATCAAGCACGTGCTCTTAACGAACGATCTGCATGCGGATTATGCGTATAACGCTCCTACGGACGCCAAGCTGAAGCTGGCGGCATCCTTCCCGGTTCCGTCTGCCGGCATACATCCAGGCCTGGTACCGCTCATCCTGCGCGACTTCGGCCATGACGTCATCGTCAATGCAGGCGGCGGGATTCACGGGCACCCGCTGGGGACAATTGCCGGCGGACGCGCATTCCGCCAAGCGATCGATGCCTCGCTGCAAGGCAAGCAGCTTCGCGATTATGCCCAAACGCATCCAGAATTACAATCAGCTATTGATACTTGGGGGATTCGAGAATGAGCAAGGAACGCATCATTTTTTGCGATTTCGACGGTACGATTACCGTAAACGATAACATTGTAGCGATCATGAAGCATTTCAACCCGGACGGTTGGGAAGCGATCGTGGAACGTATTTTGAATAAGACGATATCCATCTCTCAAGGTGTAGGCGCTATGTTCGCGCTGCTTCCGACCTCGCGGAAGGATGAAATCGTCGATTATGCCATCAGCAATGCCGTGATTCGCGACGGCTTCAAGGAATTCGTGGCGTATTGCCAAGAGCAAGGCATCAAGCTGCTGATCACCAGCGGCGGCATCGATTTCTTCATTTATCCGCTGTTGAAGCCTTTTCCGATTCCGCATGAGAACATTTACTGCAACGCGTCCTCCTTCGAGGGGAGCGCGATCGAAATCTTATGGCCGCACAGCTGCGATGAGCATTGCCACACCGGCTGCGGCATGTGCAAAACAAGCATTATCCGCTCCTATGATTCGAGCAAATACGAACGAATTATTATCGGAGACAGCATCACCGATTTCGAAGGCGCCAAGCTCGTGGATACGATTTTCGCCCGCTCCCATCTGATTGAGATGTGCGAGAAACTGGGATATGCGTATTATCCATTCGAGAACTTCTTCGATATTATGAAGCAATTGGAGGCTGAACCTGTAGCATGAGCATTTTACTGGAAGAGAAACAACGCGCATTCGCCGAACTGCGCGACATTAAAGCCAATTTGGCGGCACGCGGCTGGTTTCCTGCGACAAGCGGCAACTTGTCCGTTCGCGTAGGCGGCTTCGAGCCCGAGCAATTCACTTTCGCCATCACCTCCAGCGGACGGGACAAATCCGTACAGACGCCGGAAGACTTCCTGCTTGTGAACGAGAAAGGCGTGGCGACGGAAGCCACTTCCTTGAAGCCGTCGGCCGAAACTTTGATTCACAGTGAAATTTACCGTTTGACTGGCGCCGGCGCGATTTTCCATGTACATACGATCTTCAACAATCTCGTGTCCGAGCTGTACTGGGAGCGCAAAAGCATTCCCGTGGACGGCGTCGAACTGATCAAAGCATTCAATATTTGGGATGAGGAAGCTCAGATCGAGATTCCGATTCTGCCGAACTATGCGGAAATTCCGCGCATCGCCGCACTCGTCGAGGACGCGATCGTGCCGCGCATCCCAGGGATCGTCCTGCGCAAGCACGGCATCTATGCATGGGGCGCCAATGCATTCGAAGCCAAGCGCCATCTGGAAGCGTTCGAATTCCTTTTCGAATATGTGTATCGCTCTCATGTGCTGCATAAATAAAACCGCTGATAAGCCGGTTCTCCATAGGAGAGCCGGCTTTTCTCATCGGCCGGACAGCAAAAAACCTGAGGCATCTAGCCTCAGGTTTTGTAGTCTCACCGGGATTGTCTGAACCGCTGCGAATATTCCTTCGCTTGATCCACCGTACCGACACGGTTACGGCTCCATTCCAGCAGGATGCGGTCAATATACCGGAAGTGAACTTTGCCGGCAAACACCGCTTCCTTCAGCGCGGTCATAATCAGCTCTTCCTTGTATTGGTCCTTATCCAGCCAGCCGGAGATCGTCTCCAGCTCCATCGGTGTCAACGGCCGGGCGAATTCTTTCTCGAACGTGGTGAAAATATTTCTGGCGCTCTCATCTGCCTGCACAGGCTGCCGCACGGTGGATAGCTTCGCTATCTCCTGCTCGGCCAGCCGCTTGGCCAGCTGCCGGTATAATGGCGTCAGATTATAACGCTCGCTGCGAATTTCGGTCATTTCATCCATCACTTCATCGATCGTGATGAACTGCTCATGAATCAGCTTCTGCAAGGAAGCGATCACCAGATCCGGTGATGCCGACATGCGCGCTTGAATTTCATCCGTAGTCGGAAAGTCATTCTTCTCCTTTTCCAAGAAAGCAATGAGATGAATGAGCGTCATCACTTCGATTTCGCTTAGCTGGAGCGCTCGGTAATTTTTCAACAGGAGGAGCGGAACCGCGACACTGCCTTCCTGAAAACTGGCCAACAGTACCGCTTCTATTTGCTGCTGCATCACATACGGTTTACTCATCCTGTCCCCTTTCTACTTTCGGTCGATTCAGACATTACGGATATAGACGGTATAGCAGACGAGGGAACGGAATCGTTTCACGGACATGATCCAATCCGCAGATCCAGGCTACCGTACGTTCAAGTCCAAGCCCGAACCCGGAATGCGGCACCGTGCCGTATTTGCGCAAATCCAGGTACCATTGGTAAGCTTCTTTCGGCAGTTCATGCTCTTGGAAACGCTGCTCCATCAGCTCCGGATCGTCAATCCGCTGGCTGCCTCCGATGATTTCCCCATAGCCCTCAGGCGCGATCATATCCGCACACAGTACGACCTCAGGACGGGCAGGGTCCGGTTTCATGTAAAAGGCTTTGATCTCCGTCGGCCAGTGCGTAATGAAGACCGGTGTTTCGTATTCGGCAGCAATCGCCGTTTCGTGCGGTGCGCCGAAATCTTCGCCCCATTGGAATTCATGGCCGTTCTTTTGCAAGAAGTCCACGGCTTGATCGTAAGTAATGCGCGGGAAGCTGCCTTTAATTTTCTCCAGCTTGGACGTATCGCGCTCCAGCGTCTCCAACTCAGCCTGGCAGTTGGCAAGAACGGACTGCACGATGTGCGAGACGAATTGCTCCTGCACTTCCAGGTTCTCGGCATGGTCGACGAAGGCCATCTCCGGCTCGATCATCCAGAACTCAATGAGATGGCGTCTCGTTTTCGATTTCTCCGCACGGAACGTCGGGCCGAAGGAGTACACTCTGCCGAGTGCCATCGCGGCCGCTTCCATATAGAGCTGACCGCTCTGCGTCAGGAATGCATCTTCGTCAAAATATTTGGTGTGGAACAGATTCGTCGTTCCTTCGCAGGAAGACGGTGTCAGAATCGGCGGATCCACCAAGTGGAAGCCTCGTTCGTTGAAGAACTGCTGCACGGCTTGAATGATTTGCGCGCGAATGACGAGCACCGCGCGTTGGCGGGGACTGCGGATCCAGAGATGGCGGTTATCCATCAGGAAGTCAACGCCGTGCTCCTTCGGGGTGATCGGATATTCTTCCGTTACTTGAATGATCTCCACGCCGATTACATCCAGCTCGTAACCGCCCTTGCTGCGAGTGTCTTCTTTCACTTTGCCGGTTATGTATAACGAGCTTTCTTGGGTCAGCTTGGAAGCCGCTTCCCAGACTTCTTCGCCCACTTCGCTTTTCACGACAACACCTTGTATATATCCTGAACCGTCTCTAAGTTGTAAAAATTGAATTTTACCGCTTGACCGTTTCTTGTTTAACCAACAGCCGATTGTAACAGACTCGCCGACGTGGTGTTTGACTTGACCTATCGTACATTTCATCCTGCTATAGAGCCTCCTTAGCTTTTACGTGAGAACCTTGTAACCGGGAGAAAGGCGCTGTCCGCCATTCCCTCGGCTCTTCTATTGTACACTATTTTCCGCCAAGATTCAGTTGGCGGAGGATGGCGCTGCGGGTGAACCGGCCAGCACCAATTCATACGTATCCCGGGCGATCATCCACTCTTCGTTCGTCGGTATGACCAGCACCTGCACCTTGGAGCTTGCCGTCGTAATGCGGCGTTCCAGCCCTCTGCCCGTGCGGTTGGCCTCCTCATCGAATTCGACGCCAAGGTAAGTCAGCTGTTCGCAGACCGCCTTGCGCAGCACTTCGGCATTTTCCCCGACTCCGGCCGTAAACACAATGGCATCCACGCCGTTCATAGCAGCCGCGTACGCACCGATGTACTTGCGCAATCGGTACTCGTACATGTCGAAGGCCAGCTTGGCATTCTTATCACCGGCGGCCATCGCTTCCGTAATCTCGCGCATATCGCTGGAGATGCCTGAGATCGCTTGCAAGCCGCTGTGCTTGTTCAGCATGGAGGAGACCTCGCCGAGCGTCAAATCCTCCTTGCCCATCGCATAAGGCACGATGGCGGGATCCAGATCGCCGCTGCGCGTGCCCATCATCAATCCTTCGAGCGGAGTCATCCCCATGCTCGTATCGATTGATTGGCCGTGAGCAATGGCGGCGCAGGAAGCACCGTTCCCGATATGACAGGTAATGAGCTTCAGCTCCTTCAGCGGGCGGCCCAGGAACGCCGCGGCGCGCTCGCTCACGTAGTTGTGCGACGTGCCGTGGAAACCGTAGCGGCGCACCTTGTGCTTCCGGTACAGGACCATCGGTACCGGGTACAGGTAGGCTTGCGCCGGCATAGACTGATGGAAGGCCGTGTCGAACACGACGGCCTGCGGTGTATCCGGCATGTTCGCCTCCACCGCCGTAATGCCCAGCATATGCGCCGGGTTGTGCAGCGGCGCCAAGTCGAAGAGCCGCTTGATCTCCTGCTTCACCTCGTGCGTCACGAGGACGGAGCTCTTGAAGCTTTCGCCGCCGTGGACGACGCGGTGGCCGACGGCGTGGATCTCGGCCGTCGAGGACAGCACGCCGTGTTCGGGATGAACGAGCAGCGCCAGCACTTTGCGGATCGCTGTCGTATGCTCCAGAATTTCACTGACCTCGTGAACCTCGGCCTTCCCCTTCGGCTCATGCGTTAGAATTGCGGTTTCCATGCCGATTCGTTCAACCCGGCCTTTGGCCAGCACCGACTCGTCCTCCATGTGGAAGAGCTGATATTTAAGTGAGGAGCTTCCTGCATTGATGACAAGTACATTCACAGCCGGTCACCGTCCTTATCGTAGCGGAAGAAGCCTTCGCCCGTTTTGACGCCCAGATGACCGGCTCTCACCATTTTTTTCAACAGAAACGACGGACGGTACTTAATGTCCCCATAATCGCGGAACATCCCTTCCAGCGCGTCATGAACCGCATCCAACCCGAAGCGGTCGCACATCTCGAGCGGACCGTATTTGAAATCGTAGCCAATCCGCATCGAATTATCGATATCTTCGGCCGAAGCGACTCCTTCGGATAACGTATGCAGCGCCTCATTGATCAATGTGCAAATCAGCCTCGTTGTAATGAAACCAGGCGATTCATTGACTTTAATCCCTTTCTTTTGGATAAGCTCATCTACGAAATATTTGGTTCGCTCAAACGTTTCGTCCGACGTTTTCATAGCGCGGATGATTTCCACGAGATTGACCTTCGCAACCGGATGCAGAAAATGAAGCCCGATCACACGCTGAGGATTCGTGGTAACGGCAGCAATCTCCGTTACACTGAGTGTTGACGTGTTCGTGGCCAGTATAATATTCTCGTTGCACAGCTGATTTAATTGAAAGAAGACGTGCTTCTTGGTATTCAAGTCTTCCGTGACGGTTTCTATCACCATATCGCATGAAGCCATGTCGGCAAGAGAGCCTGCTTTTTTAATTTTCGCCAAAATAAGCTTCTTCTCCGCTTCCGTTAAGGCCCAACGCTCGATTTGTTTATCCAGGCTGACGGTAATCTGCTCAATCGCCCGGTCCAGCTTCTCGGTTGTTTTCTCTGCGAGGAGCACTTCCAGGCCGCGGGCCGCCAACATTTCTGATATTCCTTGTCCCATCGTGCCGCCGCCGACGACACCAATCGTTTTGAAAACCATGCCCCATTTCCCCTTTGCTACAACTCATTCTTTATCATTCTCATCCTTAGGACATTACAATCTTGGAACTCAAAACTATCATACAATTTTTACTGTCAAATTTCATTAACCGTCACAAAACATTACCCAATCCTCATGAATTCCGACACAATTTGGACGAGAATTATTCTCAATTAGAAGCTTATTTATAGGTGTACTGAGAATGAAAAAAAGAAGCAGGCTCTCGCCTGCTTCTGCTTGCTTCTTCCTATGCGGTTTGCGAAACCGATGCGTCGAACAAGGCCCGGAACGTATCACCGGAAATGACTTCTTCCTTCATCAGAATGGCGAAGGAATGATCGAACACGCTACGCTGCTGTTCAAGCAGTGCTTTCGTGCGGATCATCAGCGCCTCCAGAATGGCGTTGTTCTCTTTCATCAGCTGATCCTTGGTCACCATCTCACGGTCAATGATCCCCAGTGAAGTGAGACCGGAATCCATCATATTGCGAACCATCGACAACGCTTGTTCAAAGTCGTTGCGCGACCCTGTGCTGCGGCCGCCATAAAACATTTCTTCAGCCGCCGCTCCGCCCAAGGCGATCATGATCTGCTGCTCGATGTAATCCTTCGTGTAAAGGTAATGATCTTTCGGCGGGTTGTGCCGCACATAGCCCAGCGCTTTGCCGCGCGGGCTCACTGTAACCTGCGAAACGGAGCCGGGGCGCACCAGTTCAGCGACGATCGCATGGCCCAGCTCATGATACGCAACGCGTTCCTTTTCATCCTGGGCCGTTTCTTTATCGGTACGTTCGCCCATCATAATTTTATCGATCGCGGATGCCAGGTGATGCTGCTCGATCTCCGGCTTATCCTCACGCATCGCATAAATCGCCGCTTCGTTCAACACACCTTCCAGCTGCGCGCCGGAGAAACCGAACGTTTGTTCTGCGACAGCATCCAGAGACACTGCCTTAGACAACGGTTTATTTTTCACATGAATATCCAGAATCGATAACCGGCCCTTCTTATCCGGCAAATCCACCTCAATATGGCGGTCGAAACGTCCCGGACGCAGCAATGCGCTATCCAGCATTTCTTTGCGGTTCGTCGCTGCCATAATGAGAATGCGCGGCGCATCATTCGTATGAATGCCGTCCATCTCCGTCAGCAGCTGATTCAGCGTTTGATCGTACTCACGCTGTTGGCCGCCGTCACGCTTACCGCCAATCACGTCAATCTCGTCGATGAAAATAATCGCATTGTCTTTACCCTCTTTCAAGGCGCGAGTTCTCGCTTCCTTGAACAGATCGCGGACGCGGCTCGCGCCGACACCGACGTACATCTCGACGAACTCACTGCCGGATGCCGCCAAATATACGGAATTCGTATAATGTGCGGCTGCTTTGGCCATCAACGTTTTCCCTGTTCCCGGAGGACCGGTCAACAGAATCCCTTTCAACGGACGAATCCCCAGCTTCTTAATTTCTTCGTGCTTGATCAGAAAATCCAGAGCTTCCGTCAATTCTTTCTTCGCGCGGTCTTGTCCCCCGATCTGGTCAAACGTCAGAAACGCGGGAGTACGATTCTTGCTCTTCCGTTCACCGCCGCCTCCGCCGCCGGAGATGCCAATACCGCCGCGCCCTTTGATCATATAGAACAGCGATACGCCAAGGACACCGACGAAGAGAATCGGAATGATATTCACACCCAGGAACGCTAGAAAGATAAGCAATACCGGGATCGCACCGATCCCGATTTCTTTATATATTTTACTCATTCGGCCACACTCCTATCTGCGATGTTCTAGGAAGCATGATGAATTTCGTGGCGTCACCGTCCGTCAATCGAATATATACGTAAGTCTGGTCCATCTCGCTCTCAACTTTCAAGTTCGGCATATCCGCCGCATATTTCTGCAGTGTTGCGGGAATATCGGCGTAATGCTTCGTCTCCATCGCTTGCGCAACTTCGAACAACGCCTTGGACCACCACTGGTTCAACCCTTCGGAGGGATTGTCCTTCACATGAATATTGACCGTCCGTTTGCCGATAATCGATGCTCCTTCTTCATGAATCCGTTCAACAACCGTTCTTAAGTTCGCATCTGCCTTCAACGTGATTTCTATATCAACTTGGTCTTTGTCCAGTTTCATTGTCGAGCTAGTTACCCCAGGAACTTTGCTGATGATATCGGATAATGGATTTTCCATTGCAAAACTTGTATAAGCAAACCAGCCTCCAAATAAAACGCCGGCGGAAATAATAACGCTCAATACGACAGGTAAGAGACGCAGCTTCATCAGTCAACGTCCCCCTTTCTCGAAATATTTTGTTGCATCCAAGTCCATACGAATAGTATATCATTAGATATATACAATGACCTTATGAAATGAGTGGAAACAACAAAACTCAGCCTATTGCAGGCTGAGTCTGTACGTATCGAGATAGGTTCCGTCTTTAAATTTGTAGTAATCGTAAAAATAGCGGGTGCCGCTGTCGTCTTCCTTCTTATAAAACACTTCCCAGACGTATTCTTGGCCTAGCTTCCCCGGCATGGCGCGCTCGATCTCGAATGCCGGATCTTTCTTCAGCACCGCCTCCCGGGCTTGAGCCTCCGTGAAGCCTTCCGTCGTCATCTCCGTATGCACTTCTTTGTCCGATACCCATACGATAACTCCTTGGCCCAGTTTGTCTTCTCCATAGACGATCTGGAACGGTTCATCGCCGTAGAAGAAATCGACCTTCGTCGCTTTCGTCAACAAGCTTTTCTCATAAGCCGTCTCCACCGCGGCACTCTTGCTCTTCCAATGTTCACTCTGAACATTCAAATAGAAGCGGCTGAGCACTACGCAGAGCGTCAATACGATAAATATACTTAACGTTATGATTCTTGTTCGCTTCGCATTCATAAGCGCCGCTCACCTCCCCCGTCGAACATACGGCACCTGTTACCCGATGAGCCGGTTGAAGGATTGCGTAAACTCGCGCTTGATCTGCTCTTCGTCCATCGTCAAGCATTCCCCTTTACGGACAATCCAACTGCCGTCTACGCATACGTCGACAACATCTTTGGCGCAAGCCGAGTAGACGACATGCGAGATGAAATCCGTCTTCGGCAGGAAATGCGGCTGGTCGATGTCCAGCGCGATGAAATCGGCTTTCATTCCCGGCTTCAGCAGGCCGACTTGATCCAACCAGACGGACTCCGCCCCCATTCTCGTTCCCATGAGAAGCGCTTCTCTGGCAGGGACGGCAAGCGGATCGCCGGAAACGCCTTTGTGAATCAATGCCGCAAGCCGCATCTCTTCGAACATGTCCAGATTGTTGTTGGATGCCGCTCCATCCGTTCCTAACGACACCTTGACGCCTGCTCTCAAGAGTTCAGGCACACGGGCTACGCCGCTGGCTAGCTTCAGATTGCTGCCCGGATTATGAGAGATTCTAACATCGTACTGCTTCAGTACGCTAATTTCTTCATCCGTTAGATGAACGCCGTGCGCAACAAGCGTCGGTCTGCTGAACACGCCGGTCTTCTCCAGATGGGCAACCGGACGAAGCCCGTATTGATCGACATTGCCCTGCACTTCACGGGCCGTCTCGGACATATGCGTATGTACCGGCAAATTCAGATCGTGGGCTACTTGTACGATTCGTTCGATATAGTCCGGCGGACAAGTGTAAGGCGCATGCGGGGACATCATCGTCGTAATGCGTCCGTTAGCTCCGCCGTGCCAGCGTTTGGCAAATTCGGTCGCTTCCTGCAGCTTCGCGGTTTGCACATCCGGCGGACATAGACCGATCACGCCGCGGGCGAGAACACCGCGCATGCCTGACTCTTCCACAGCGAGCGCCACTTCATGCATATGGTCGTACATATCGACGAACGTGGTCGTTCCGCCTTTCATCATCTCCAGGATGGACAGCTTCGTTCCCCACTTTACATCCTGCGCGGTAAACTTGGCTTCCATCGGCCACATTTTCTCTTCCAGCCAAATTTGCAGCGCCAAGTCATCCCCATAGCCTCTGAGCAGCGACATTGCGGCATGACCGTGCGTATTCACAAGACCCGGCATATACAATTTGTTCGTGCCGTCGATCACTTCGTCATAGCTTTCCTTCGGCGCAGGCAATTCTTCGCCAATATATGTAATAAGATCTCCTTCAATCGCCATATAGCCTTGAATCGATGATTTTCCTTCTTCCAAAGTAATAAAATAACCATTCGCTATTAATGTTTTTTTCATACTAAAAAACCCTCTCTATGCTCATTCTAAGTAAACAACCGCTTTATAAACTTTACCTCTTCGGGCTTGTAAAATCAAGGAAGCCCTTCATATGAAGGTATTGTAAATTGTCACGGAATTTTCGTTGCGTTGAGCACAATTGTTATGATATTTTTAACTTTGTGAGTTTTTTCTACAATTTGGTCTGATTATCTCATAAATTCGATCAAAAACTTGTACATATAGGAAAAATTAGGAGGGTCTTTATGACAACGTTATTCACCAAAAAGAACGAAGTCGATTTTCTGCAACTGCTGATCCGCGCCGCAGAGAACGCGCTGCAAACTGCGCAACTGTTCCGCACAGCCATGATGGGGGACAAATCGCCTGTCGATTACGTGCAATCGATTCACGATCTTGAGCATCAAGGGGACTCTATTACACACGAAATTTTCAAAGGGTTGAACAAAGTTTTCATCACTCCGATTGACCGCGAAGACATTATGGTTCTAGCCTCCAAAGTTGACGATGTGACAGACGGCATTGAAGCCACCATCGCGCGCTTCGATTATTTGAACGTTACGCATACCGATGCCTACATGAGAGATTTCTCCGCCTGTATCGTCGAATCCTGCCAACACATGCTGGATGCATTCAAGCTTCTTGCCAAGAAGAAATATATGCAAATCCCCGAGCATACCGTAGCCATCAACTCCCTCGAAAACCAAGGAGACCGCTTGATGCGCGAAGGCATTCGCCAAATTTTCAGCAAACGCAACGATCCTTATGAGGATTTCAAATTAAAAGAAATCTATGAACGCTTGGAAGAAACGACGGACGCTTGCGAAGACGTAGCCAACATCCTAGACAGCGTCGTACTTCGTTATTCATAGGACATTTACGTACGGCGTCCCTTGTGAACGAAGATCGTTTTCCATGATGGAAAACGCTTAGGAGGAAAACATGTTAACTTATTTAATCATAATCGTTGCACTTGCCCTGTTGTTTGATTTCATCAACGGCTTCCACGATACTGCCAACGCCATCGCGACATCGATCTCCACACGGGCCTTAAGCCCGAAAGTGGCCATCGCCATGGCCGCAATCTTGAATTTCGTTGGCGCCATGGTTTCTTCCAAAGTTGCCAAAACCGTCGGCGGAAGCATCGCGAACCCTGCGCAGATCGAGAACGGTGTACAAGTCGTTATTGCCGCGCTGCTGGCGGCTATTATCTGGAACTTGCTTACCTGGTATCTTGCCATCCCGTCTTCATCGTCCCATACGCTGCTTGGCTCATTGGCAGGCGCAGTAATCGCCGGTGCAGGCTTTGGCGCGGTGAACTGGAACGGATTCACACAAATCATCATCATCTTGATTTTGTCACCAATTATCGCCTTTGCCCTCGGTTACGTGATCATGTTTCTCATTAAACAAATCATCATTTTGTCGGGGAATACGTCCAGATCGAAGCTTAATCGTATGTTCAGAACTTTACAAATCATATCTGCCGCTTTGCTTTCCTACTCGCACGGTGGTAACGATGCGCAGAAAGCGATGGGTATCATCGTTTTCGGTCTAGTCGCGGCCGATATGCAAACCGATCTGAACGTACCGCTCTGGGTGAAAATTTCAGCGGCACTTGCAATGGGCCTTGGAACGTCAATCGGCGGTTGGAAAATCATCAAGACCGTCTCCGGCAAAATCGTCAAAATCGAACCGATTAACGGATTTGCCTCCGACCTGACGTCATCGCTCGTCATCCAATTCTCGACCCATATCGGTAAGCCTCTATCCACTACGCATGTTATTTCCTCCGCCATCATCGGGACAGGAAGTGTCATGCGGTTCCATGAAGTGCAGTGGGGAACGGTCAGCCGGATGCTGATCACTTGGTTAATCACGATTCCGATCTCCATCGTGCTTGCTTATTCGCTTTACTTCTTGTTGTTCAGACTTATTTTTTAAAAATGGGATGCCCTGTTGCCATGTACATGGTTCGGGGCATTTTTTTGTTTTCTAACGGACACCAGGGACGTTATTGTTGGGATTTCCGGCCCGCTGCATCTCTAACGGACACAGATGCTCTTATTTGCCGCTTTCAGCGCATAATCAGGCGGAAACCGGTTAAATAGCGTCACCGGTGTCCGTTAGAATCCTGAGACGGCTGTTTTGAACCGAATAACGGCCGCTGTGTCCGTTAGAATTCGAGTCGCAAGTCGACTAGCTCGCAACAGGCTCAAGGGGCCCGGGCCGCCAGTGAAGCTGGCAGCTGGCTCGACTCTGCGGAGCATTAATTTGTTTGGCGGGTATTGTCGGTTGCGTGCGGGTGCGCGTGGGAACGTGCTGAATTGTTATATTTGAGTGGCTCGTTAGTCGGGGAACGTGTGGAGCGCTGAAAGCAGCCGACTCTCCCATTCTAACGGACACCACAGCCGCTATTATAGGGATTTCCGGTCCGCTGCATCTCTAACGGACACAGATGCTCTTATTTGCCGCTTTCAGGGCATAATCAGGCGGAAACCGGTTAAATAGCGTCACTGGTGTCCGTTAGAATCCCGAGACGGCTGTTTTGAACCGAATAACGGCTCCTGTGTCCGTTAGAACTCGAGTCGCAAGTCGACTAGCTCGCAACAGGCTCAAGGGGCCCGGGCCGCCAGTGAAGCTGGCAGCTGGCTCGACTCTGCGGAGCATTAATTTGTTTGGCGGGTATTGTCGGTTGCGTACGGGAACGTTTGGGAACGTGCAGAAGTGTTACATTTGATGGCTCGTTGGTCGGGGAACGTGTGGGGCCTGCGGAAAGCAGCCGACTCTCTAAAACCGGTTATATAGCGTCACCGGTGTCCGTTAGCACGAAACGTCTGTTTCGCCCCGAATAACGGCCGCGGAGTCCGTTCGCACTCCGGATGGATGGGGTTAACCTACATCCATTAATAAAAAAGGTGCCGAGCCCCCACGCTCAACACCTTAATCTTAATCCAAATAATAAGCCAAACTTTGCAGCTCCGTCGTAAAATCCGCGTAATGCACGCGCACCTCCGGCGGCACCTTGATAATGACCGGCGCAAAGTTCAGAATCGCCTCAATGCCGCACTCCACGAACTGGTTCGCCACATTTTGCGCCTCCGCCGCCGGCACTGTAATAATGCCGATCCGCACGCCCAGCTGAGACAGCAGCGCCTTCATCTCCTGCATCGGCTGTACGGTCAAATTATTGATCGTCTCCCCAACCTTGCTGGGCATCGCGTCAAACACGGCAACAATTTTCATATCATTCCGCAAATAAGTATTATAATTGCACAAAGCCCGGCCCAGATTGCCCGCTCCGACGAGCGCAACTTGAATATGCCGGTCAAGCTTCAGAATTTGCCTGATTTTCTCGATCAAATATGCGATATCGTAGCCGATACCCTTTTTGCCGAATTCACCGAAATAGGCCAGATCCTTTCGAATTTGCGCAGGATTCAAGTCAAGCTTCTGACCCAAATCCTGCGAAGAGACCGTAGCGACATTTTTCATCGCCAGTTCGTTGAGAAACCGCAAATAAATGGGCAAACGCCGTACAACCGCTTCGGATATTTTCTGTGATTTCATCCTCTACGCCTCCCCCATCCACTGCTCAATCCTTGGTAACATTTGCTCCGTTCTCATGTGCTCGATTTTGGGGCCTGGCAGCGAGTAGAGGAAGTGCTTGCCATAATACGTTTCAATAACACGCGTATCGTAGATGATGACAATGCCTTTATCGGATGCGCGTCTGACCAGCCGGCCAAAGCCCTGCTTGAACCGAATAACCGCTTGCGGCACAGAAAACTTCATGAACGGATTCTCATTGCGCTTTTTAATATTTTCGCATTTGGCTTCCACGAGCGGATGGTTCGGAGGCTGAAACGGCAAGCGAATGATGGCTAAGCAGCTTAGAGCATCCCCAGGAATGTCAACGCCCTCCCAGAACGAGCTGGTGCCCAGCAGGACGCACATTTTGTTGTCTTGGAACATCCGGGTCAGCTTGCTTCGATTGCCGCTATCCACCCCTTGACCGAGCACGGTAATGCCATACGCCTTCAAATAGTCCTTCATCCCTGCATAGATCTGCTTCAGCATCCGGTTGGATGTGAATAGGATCAGCATCCTCCCCTTCGTCACGATCGCCACTTCGCTCAGCGACTCGATCAGTGAAGCGATGAACACAGGATCGCCGGCCCCTTTGATCGTCGGAAAATCGCGCGGAATCACGACCAAAGCCTGCTCGCGATAGTTAAACGGCGAAGGCAGCTGCACCGTTTTGAGCTTGCCGCTTTCTTCGTCCTCCGGAATCGCGAGTCCTAATTGATCCGCGGAGTATTGGAACGATTTGTTCACCGACAGGGTCGCGGACGTCATAATGATGCTTTCTTTGGTCTCGAAGAAATGCTGCTGCAGAAGATGGCTGACATCGGTCGGTACGGAGATGAGCTGCAAGGACTTCGCCTTAGCGTACGTGCCCGCTTCCATCCAGTACACATAGCCGTCATCGGCCATTTTCATGAAGAAATGGAGGGCATCCCGTTGTTCGTACAGCTCCTTCACGGTCCCGTTAAGATCGGTAACAAGCCCCTGCACGCCAAACACTTCCTGGTGCTCCTTCACGTCGTTAAGCAGCTTATCCAGCGTGCGAAGGAGATCGTTGGCGTTCAGATACATATTATCTTCGAGTGACAGCAGCTCATCCCAATAATCAGGAACCGTCTCCGGCTTCATCCGCAGCACATACGATGAATTGTCGGTTTGCGAAGGATCGCTGCGCGAAGAGAGCAGCTCATACAGCCGTTCGCTCAGGAGCTCCCAGTCCTCTTTCATTTTCACGATTTTGGGGAAAAGGCTATCGATCGACTGACTCCATAACAGAGCGCGTTCCTGCTGCTCATCCGCCTTCTGCAGACGAAACCGGAGCATCGGCAGTTGGCCGCTGCGATTATCTTTGTAGAGCCAAGTGAGCGAATGGTACAACGCCGAGGAATGCAGCTCGATCCCCAGATGCTTGCTGGCCACCTCTTCAAAGTGATGTGCCTCATCGATGACGAGATGCTTGTAAGCCGGCAGAAGGCGGTTCTCCGCTTTCATATCCGTAAACAGGAGGGAATGGTTCGTTATAATGACATCGGCCGTATTGGCATCGTTGCGGGCGCGGTGATAGAAGCATTTTTTGTACCAGGGACACATCCGGTTCAAACAGGAGTCCGTATCGCTGGCAACGGAATACCAGAATTGAGCGCCCTTATTGCCGAAGTGCAGCTCCTCCTCGTCCCCATGCTCCGTTTCGCTCAGCCAAACGACCATTTGCGCCGCAGTAATCGGATCATCTTTGCCATTCTCATAATCGCGCGTCGTCAGCTTCGTTTCGAATTTGCGCAGGCACAAATAATGGCTTCTGCCTTTCAGGACGGCCGCTTTGAACGGTACCGGGAAAATTTCCTTCAACAGCGGAATATCGCGGTCCCTTAGCTGCTCCTGCAAGTTGATCGTATGCGTGGATACGACCACTTTCTTCTCATATTTAATGCCGTAGTATAAGGAGGGGATCAAGTAGCCGAGCGACTTGCCCGTACCCGTTCCCGCCTCAATCATCAAATGCCGGCCGTGCTCGAGCGATCTCTCGACTTCGTGAATCATTTGCTCCTGAGATTCGCGTTCTTCGAAGATTTCGAATTTCGTCTGCAGCGCTGTTTTCAATCCTTGATGGAATTCGTCAAACGACGCACCCAGACCATCCTCATGCGCAGCACCGCGGATCTCCTCTTCTTCTCCCCAATCCCCAACATTCAATGTAAACTGGCGGAAATAGCGGTGAGTATCCGTATCTACGCTTGTGATCGATTCTTTATATAAACAGATTTCCTCCAGAAACCAGCCCAAGTCGCTGGCGTTGTTCTCAAAAATATGCTGCAAGCGCTGAACGGTCAGCAGCGGCAAGCTTAGCAATCTTTCCAAGCAGATGATCCATATGTCGGCCGTCACTTCCGCATCGCTGTCCGCTTGATGGGGCCTTTCGTGATCGATTCCGAAGAGACCGGCAACCATGCTCAGCTGCAGGCTGGCAATCGACGGAAACAGCATGCGCAGCATGTCGATCGTATCAAGCACCCTGCCCGTGAAAGGCGGGTAGCCGGTTTTGGTCAGCCCCTTTTGCAAAAATGAAAGGTCGAAAGCCGCATGATGCGCAACGAGGACGCAATCGAACAGCAGCGGAAACATATCCGACATGACTTTGTCGAGCGTAGGGGCATCCGCCACCATCTCGTCCGTAATGCCGGTAAGTGTTGTAATGGAAGAAGGTATACCGATCCCCGGATTAACCAGGGAAGTATACCTGTCGATAATTTGAAATTGATCTATAATGACCAGTCCAACCTGGATGATCTCATCCGCAGGCTGACTTCCTGTCGTTTCAAAATCCAATACTGCAAATTTCATGACGTGTATCTTCAATCCCTTCGTCCTGCACTTCTCCTAGCATACCAAATCTGCATAGGAAAAGGGAATACCTAGTTCGCCGCTATGGGATTAAGATTCATCCAAATTGATGAGCGGCTCCATACAAGAAGGGTCGGTATGGTACGCTTTCTGGAAATATTCGAAAGCTTTCTCGATGTTCTGATTCTGCACTTGAATGCAGCCCATCGCATTGTAGGAAATAGCTTTCATCTTCGAATTGTCGGTTAAAGGGAGCAGAAATTTGAAATGCTGATAAGCCTCTCCAAACTCCCCTTTGCGCAAATGCCCCATCGCCAAATACACTCTGGCCAGCAAGAAATCAGGCTGCCTGCGAATCAGCGTTTCGAATTCCTTGATCGCTTGATCGTACATGTACAGCTTATAGTAGCCTTGCCCCCGAACAAATTCATCCGTCTGTTTGCCTGACAGGTCGAGATCCATCAGCTCCTTATGAAGGGTTTGAGTGCTGATCGGTACGGCCCCATAGAACTTTCCCAGTTTCTCCTCAAAAAGCAGCCATGCTTCGATGAACTCGTCGCTCATCGCTTTCAACACCTGCAATTGCTCGTCAAGCTCCGCTTTTTTCTCCACATCACTATTCGGATATTCCTTTTGGATTTCTTCCAAAACCTCGTTCATTGTGGAAAATAAATGCTTAAACATTTGGCATCCCACCTTTGCTTCGAAAGCTTACCCTCATTCTTTGTAAACAGAGCCGATTTCATGCATGGAAGTCACGATCTTAAACGACAGTCGAATGCTCTTCCGCTTTAAGCAGTTGGACGACTTTATTGTCAGCTCCCAAGATGGCTACCGTAGGCTGATGCTTCTTGGCTTCTTCGTCGGTCATCATGGCATAGGACATAATAATGACGGTATCTCCAGTTTGGACCAACCGCGCCGCGGCGCCGTTCAAACAGATCACGCCCGTGCCCCGCGGACCCGGAATAATGTAAGTTTCAAGACGCGCCCCGTTGTTGTTATTTACAATTTGAACCTTCTCGTTCGGCAGCATGTCGACAAGGTCCAATAAATCCTCATCGATCGTAATACTTCCGATATAGTTCAGATTGGCTTCCGTCACCGTGGCCCGGTGAAGTTTGGCTTTCATCATCGTACGAAACATGGATCTCACTTCCTCAGTTGAATAATAGCATTATCGATCAGACGCGTTTTCCCGAATTTGACGGCTAATGCAATAATAATGGATGAGTTCGAAGTACTGGCATCAAATGGTTCCAAAGTCGGGTACGTAAGCACCTGCGCATAATCGATGTCAGCTAACGGCGCCGTACGAATATGATCGCTGACAAGCCGCTCAAGCTCTTCCGCCGCGAAAGCTGTCCGGGATTGCACGAACGCCTTCGCTTTCTCCAAAGCCTGAGACAAGACCAACGCCTGTTTCCGTTCTTCTTCCGACAAATACACATTGCGCGAGCTCATGGCAAGTCCGTCCTGCTCGCGCAGGGTCGGGCACGGAACGATCTCTACGTCGAGATTCAAATCCTGCACCATCTGCTCGATGACGGCTACCTGCTGGGCGTCCTTCAAGCCGAAGAACGCCTGATCGGGCTGGACGATATGAAACAGCTTGCTCACGACTGTGGCGACGCCGTCAAAATGTCCGGGGCGCGAAGCCCCGCATAACCGTGAGGTAAGCCCTGTCACGCTGACTGTCGTGCGCGTCGGTGACGGGTACATTTCGCTGACGGAAGGCATGAACACAAGATCTGCACCGGCTGCCTCCGCAACCTGCAGATCCCGCTCCGCATTCCGCGGATACCGTTCGAAATCTTCGCCGGGGCCGAACTGCAGCGGGTTGACGAAGATGCTGAGCACAACCAGCCCGCTCTGCGCCCTCGCTTTGCGCAGCAAGCTCGCGTGACCCTCGTGCAAATAACCCATCGTAGGCACAAAACCAACGGACCCGCCTTGCTTCCGCCGGTATTCTTTAATGCGCGAACGCAAATCGGCAATCGTATGAACCACTTCCATGGTTTGGATCGCTTTCATCCCCATCACTGCTCCTTATCGCCATACAAGTATTGAACGACATCATTGTCCATATGAAACGTATTATCCGGCCCTGGGAACGCCCGAGCCTTCACTTCTTTGACATATTCGCTTATACCTGCTCGAATAGTTTCCCCGATATTGGCATAACTTTTAACAAACTTTCTGGGCGCACTGTCAGAACCATACTGCAGCAAATCGTGATACACCAGAACTTGCCCGTCACAATGAACACCGGAGCCGATTCCGATCGTCGGGATCGACAGCTGCTTCGTGATCCATTCCGCCAATTCATCCGTCACGAGCTCCAGCACGATGGCGAAAGCCCCTGCAGCTTCAATCGCTTTGGCATCGCTCAGCAGCTTCTCCGCCTGTTCCGAATTTCGTCCTTGCACGCGGAACCCGCCAAGCTGATGCACCGATTGCGGTGTAAGTCCGAGATGCCCGACAACCGGTACCCCGGCCTCGGTAATAGCTTTCACGGTTGCGGCAATTTCCGCTCCGCCTTCGAGCTTGACCGCTTTGGCCCCGCCTTCCTGCATCAAGCGGGCAACCCCCTTCAGCGTTGCATCCAAGCTTCCGTGATACGTCAGAAACGGCATATCCGCCACGATGAACGTATTGGAGGCTCCGCGCACAGCGGCACGCGTATGATAAACCATATCGTCCAGCGTTACAGGCAGCGTCGAATCGTACCCGAGCACGACATTGCCCAGCGAATCTCCGACGAGGATGACGTCTACGCCGGCTTCTTCCGACAATCGGGCCGATGGGTAATCATAAGCCGTTACCATCGTAATGGGTACCCCGTCCTGCTTCATTTTTCTCATTCTGGCAGTTGTGAGCGGCTTCCTTTTTTCCATGTGTAATCCCAGCTTCCTCATATAAAATAAAAAACCTTTTAGCTATGAGCTAAAAGGAGCGCGTGCAGAAAGAATCCAATGATCCTTCTGTCTCGGTCCCGTAAGGCTCAGAGCAGAATCCAACATCTTGTTTCACTTTATTCAACTTTCGCCAAACCTGATTGCTTGTATTGCGGAGCAAGTGCAGTTCCTCTAAGGATACCGCCTCGCCATACTATTATACCAAACGCAACTGTCAAATGATACCTCAACTTTTACCTCAATTCGATATCACCGGAATACAAATGCATGCGCTCTCCGTTCTCCTTCACGACGGTTAGCGCACCGGAATCGTCCAGAGACTCCGCGAAGCCTTCAATAAGGCCTGCCGACGTATGCGTGCGGATGTGGCGCTGCAGCGTTACGCTGAACGCTTCCCAGAGCAACCGGATCGGCGCAAAGCCTTCATCCAGATAAAGAGCGTACAGCTCTTCGAACTCCAGCAGAAACGATTGTACGATCGTTTCGCGCTTCAATTCCGCTCCGGATTCAATAGCCAGTGAGGTGGCCACTGTGCGCAGTTCTTCCGGATAATCGCTCACCTTCAGGTTCACCGAAATGCCGATCCCGGCGATGACATACTTCAGCCGCTCATCCTCCCCGCTGCTCTCCAGCAGAATACCGCTAATCTTCTTGCCATGGATCAGCAGATCGTTCGGCCATTTGATTCCGACCTCCACCGGACACACTCTCCGGATCGCTCTGCAGAGCGCGACAGCGCACAGCAGCGTGAGCTGCGGCATGAAATGAACCGGAATCCGCGGCGTCAACACCAGACTCATCCAGATGCCTTTGCCCGGCGGTGAGTGCCACGCGCGCCCCATTCGGCCTCTGCCGGCCGTCTGCGCCTCGGCAAGCACAAGTGTGCCTTCCTGGGCACCTGAGGCCACGAGCCTGTGTGCAATCGTCTGGGTCGAGTCGACCTCGCCGTACACGTGCACCTTCTGGCCAAGCACCTTCGTCTTCAGCCCGCTCAGCAGCTCGGCAACCTGCCACTTGTCCGGCTTGCTGACCAACCGGTACCCTTTGCGCGGGGCAGCTTCGAACTCATAGCCGGCAGACCGCAGCTCCTCAATATGCTTCCATATCGCCGTGCGGCTCACGCCCAGCCTGCGGCTGATTTCCTCCCCGGACAAGTAGGCAGCCGGCTTCTCCTGAAACAGCTCTAGAATGCGTTCATTCAATATCTCTCACTCCTCGTAAAAAACCGCGCTGCGCTGCTACTTCGCAGCACGCGCGGCCAGTAAAAGCATTGCTCGCTCGTTCGGTATTTCCCCGAGCGCGGTTCGTTCCAACAGCTGCTGCAGCAGCACGCCCATCCATGGGCCCGGCTGCAGGCCAAGCTCCGACGCCAAATCCTTGCCGGATATGGCGAGTTCCTTCAGGCTGAAGCAAGCGATCTCGCTCAGCCATGCGTCCCCGCGGCGCAGCAGCTCCGGCGCCGCTTGCTGCAGGAACAGCGCGAGCTCCCCGCGCCGACCATCCTCCTGCGGCAGCACGCGCAGCAGCCGCAGCAGCGCGCGTGCAGCGGCTTCGCCGCGCTGCACCGCGCCAAGCTTCCAGACCCGCTCCAGCTGAGCCGGGTCTGCGGCAGCTCCGGCCAGCGCTTCGCGCATGGCCAGCACGGCCCACACCGCGTCGCTATCGGCGCGGGAGAAGGTCAGCTCCTGGAGCGCCGAGCGGACGATGTCCGCCGGCACCTCCAGGAGCATCAGCAGCATGGCCCAGCGGTCATGCTGGTTCTCCAGCGCGCTGACGCCGTCCAGCGCGTCGTCCCAGGCGAGCCAGCGCTCAAAAGGCAGCGGAAGCTGCTTTTTGAAGTGCGCCGCCAAGCGGCTCGCCAAGAGCAGCCGAACGGCCCGCGCCGGAGCCGGGCCGTCTACCATGCGCTGGAGCTCGCTGCGCACGCGCTCCATGGCGATGTGGCGCAGCAGCGGAGCTTGCGCAAGCAGCGCCTGCCACGTGCTCGCCTCGACCTCCAGCTCGTAAGCCGAGGCGAAGCGAACGCAGCGAAGCATGCGCAGCGCATCTTCGCCGAAACGCTCCTCCGCTTTGCCGACGCAGCGGAGCACACCCGCGGCGAGGTCCTCTTGCCCGGCGAAGGGATCGATGACCCGGCCCTCGGCGTCCATCGCCATCGCGTTCATCGTAAAGTCCCGCCGCTTCAAGTCTTCCGTCAAATCCGAAATATAGGCGACGGAAGCCGGTCGGCGAAACCCTTCATACTCGGCCTCCATACGGAACGTCGTCACTTCATACGTCCCTTGAGGAAGTATGACGGTGACGGTTCCGTGCTGAAGCCCCGTCGGGGCTGTCCGCGGGAAACAAGCGATCACCTGCTCGGGACGCGCGGATGTGGCAATATCAATATCTTTGATGGACCGGCCAAGTACGGCATCCCTTACACAGCCGCCGACAAGATAAGCTTCATAGCCGGCCTCTGTCAGCTTGGCGAGCACGCGGGATGCGCCTTGATCCGCCGGCCATCGGTTTCCGGCATGCGACATGTTACTCCTAACCAGCCTGCACCCCGTTTATTGACAGGATGAGACTGTAATGCGATGAGATTCCGGAAGTTCCCTTCCAAGTACGCGATAATAAATTTCTTCGTATTGAACCGTCGTTATATCGTTACAGAACGTATAACGGGCGCGATTCAAGCAATTTTGCACAACCTGCTCATACAGCACTTGATCGCTGAGCAAATTCACCACATGGTCCGCCATGGCGTCGGTATCTCCAACGTTGGCCAAATAACCGGTTTCGCCATGTGTGATCAATTCCGGTATGCCGCCCGCATTCGAACCGATGGTCGGCACGCCGCAAGCCATCGCTTCCAGGGCGACAAGACCGAAGCTCTCTTTTTCCGACGGCAGCAGCATAACGTCCGCAAGTGAAATGACCTGGGAGACGTCATCCTGCTTCCCGCAAAACGTCACTTTATCGCTCAAGCCGAGCTCCTTGACCTTGGCAATCATCTTCGACAGGTCCGGACCTTCTCCTACGAAGAGGAGGCGGGATGGGATGCGACTGCTGACTTTGGCGAAGATGTCCACAACGTCCTGAACCCTTTTCACCGGTCTGAAGTTCGAGATATGAATAAGGATTTTCTCCTCGGGCCTCGCGAACTCGCCTCTCAACTTCGTAACGTCCCGCGGGTAGTACACGCGTTTGTCCACGAAGTTGTAGGTCAAATCAATGTTCCGGTCAATATCCAGTAATTCCCTAGTTTCTTTAATTAAATCCTTCGATACGGCGGTTACCGCATCGCTCTCATTAATGGCATAGCGAATCAGATCCGAGATGGATTGATCCTGACCCAGTACCGTTATATCCGTGCCATGCAGCGTGGTGACCACTTTCAACTTGCTGCCGACCATTTGCTTCGCCAGCAGTGCGCACACCGCATGAGGAATCGCGTAATGAACGTGCAGCAAATCAAGCTCCTCCATCTTGGCGACCTGCGCCAGCTTACTGGCCAGCGAAAGGTCGTAAGGCGGGTAACGGAAGACGTAATACTGACTGACTTCCACTTCGTGGTAGAAAATGTTTTTATGAAATTTGCCTAAACGAAACGGCATGCTGTGCGTAATAAAATGGACCTCGTGGCCTTTCTCGGCGAGCAGCTTACCAAGCTCCGTCGCTACAACCCCGGAACCGCCGAGCGTCGGGTAGCACGTAATGCCAATTTTCAGTTTGTCGCTCATCTTGCACCTCTTTTCCCCATCAGTTGAAGCGATCCACTACCAGTGGCAGTTTGGAGACGAAACCTTCCGCGTAAGGAAGCATCCGTTTCTGGCCCATGAGCCTGTCGCGAGCCTCTACGCGTTCTACGTAGCCCTGATTAAGCGGCGTAGCAACTGTGCCCTGTCCCGCAACAAACTGGGAGCGGTAGGCGCTCAGTGCGGCCGTTTTGGTCTCGTAGTAATCGGTCACATTCACGATAAAATCAGCTTCATAGACGTCATTAATGAAATAAAAATACATTTGCTCCACATTTACCGGATCTGTTTCCGGCAAATATTTGCGCAGCTTCGCGTTGAATACGGCTTCCTGAACCAAGGCCGAGCAGGCGATATGGTCCGGATGACGGTCCTGCCAATACGGAGCAAACACAATTCTAGGTTTGAATTTGCGAATTTCTTGCGTAATTAATTCGATATGGCTCGGCGTGACGAAGAGTCCGCGATCCGGTAAACCCAAGTTCGCGCGAGCGGTCAAACCAAGAATTCGGGCGGCTTGATCAGCCTCCTGAACCCGCAGCTCGACGCTTCCGTTGGATGACATCTCCGCATAAGTCAAATCACAAATACCTACCTTGAAGCCGGCAGCGGTATGTTTGGCAATCGTTCCGGCCATGCCGATCTCGGCATCGTCTGCATGTGCGCCAAATATTAAAATATCGAGGGATTCGCTCATCTTATTCAATTCCCGGTTTGTATTTATGTACGAGTTCCCGCCAAGCGAAATCTCCGCGATCGAGCGCTTTGACCAGAATCTCCGCCGTTGCAATGTTCGTGGCGCACGGAATTCCTTGAACGTCGCATAGCCGGAGCAAGGCAATGATGTCCGGCTCATGCGGCTGAGCCATTAACGGATCGCGCAAGAAAATAATCAAATCCATTTCATTTTGGGCTACCAATGCGCCGATCTGCTGGTCTCCGCCAAGCGGACCCGACATGAAGCGATGGACTTCAAGCTGCGTGTTGTCCATAATTCTCTGGCCTGTTGTACCTGTACCGTATAATCTATGACCTGCAAAAACGTGTTCATAGGCCGTAACGAAATTCACCATTTCATCTTTCTTTCGATCGTGGGCAATTAACGCGATGCTTAACATCCTGAATTCCACTCCCCTAAAGCTTCTTCTTTAATCTATAAAATGCTCGAAACCGTAAATCATGCCGCTGTATGTCAGCACCTTGCGCACAGCTATCGCGACGCCCGGCATATAAGCCGCACGATCGTAAGAATCGTGTCTGATCTTAAGCGCCTGCCCTTGTTCCGCCATTATAACTTCCTGTTGGGCAAAAATACCTGGCAGACGGACGCTATGTATTCTAAACCCATTGTAATACCCGCCGCGCGAACCTTCAATGACTTCTTCTTCTTTGGGGTTCCCCTGTCTGATCTCTTCGCGAACTTCAGAAATCAATTCCGCCGTTTTGACCGAAGTTCCGGAAGGCGCGTCCAGCTTCTGGTCGCCATGGTATTCGATGATTTCCAGATGCGGGAAATATTTGGATGCCTGCGCCGCAAAGCGCATCATTAGAATCGCCCCGATTGAGAAGTTCGGCGCGATAAGCCCTCCGATGCCTTGCTCCCGGCACTGCTTGTCCAATTCGGCAATATCTTCAGGCGTAAATCCGGTCGTCCCCATGACAGGGCGAATCCCCAATCGGATGGCCAGACTTGTGTGGGAAAAGGCCGTTTGCGGACCCGTAAAGTCGACCAAGACATCCGGTTTGGATGCCGTTAGCGCAAGCTCCAAATCCGTGCTTAAGGACACCCCGCATTCTTCCATTCCCACCATTCTTCCCAAGTCGATTGGGCCTGAGGAGCGGCCTACGCCTGCCACTAACTCCATATCGGACTCCGTGAGCACGGTCTTCACGACCTCTCTCCCCATTCTTCCACTTGCCCCAATTACAGCTACTCGTATTTTACGTTCCATGGCAGCGTTTCTCCTTTGTCTATGTTTCAGTCTCTATTTTTTCATCTTCTGCTGGTAGCGAGCAGCCTGCTGCTTAGCCTGTTCATGATTCGGTTCCAAACGAAGGGCTTCCAACACCGTCTGGTAAGCTCTCCCGTAATCTTGGCGAAAGGCGAAAGCTTCCCCCAGTATCAGATAAGCCTCAATCGCAAGCGGATCGAGGACGATGGCTTCCTTCAATAAGAAAATGGCCCTTTCCGCATGTTCCGTCTCGGTAGTCAGCGCCTTCTGCGCTTTCTCGACCAATTCTCTGGCATGCAGCACTTGCACATGATAGCGGTACGCCTCGTTATCCTCTTCCAGCTGAGCCGCTCTCGTTGCGTGTTCAATCGCTTGCATCAGCTTGTTGCTTCTTGCGAACGTAATCGATAGTTTGTAGTGATAGGCAGCATTGTTCGGTTCTGCAGCTATCGCTTTTTCAAACCATTCGATGGCTTTGTCGAAATCCTGAACCAGTATCGATTCATAAGCTTTCTGTATTTGATCTTCGCCATTCATCTGCCCATCCTCCTTATCGAAAGCGATCTCCCGCATTCAGGGATGGTATAGTTTATGAAGGTTATGTAGTTTCGGTGTTAATTTTAGTCCATCTATTCGCGTCCCGGGTGTTGAACTTATGCATGATTTTGTCGTGCGCTTCCGTCAAATCGATCCCTAGAGAGTTCGCGAAGCAGATCGTGATGAATAGAATATCGCCAAGCTCAAGCTCGATGGAGTTGTCGGCTTCCGTACTTTTCTTAGGCTTCTCTCCATAGGTATGGTTCACCTCGCGGGCCAGTTCCCCGACTTCTTCCGACATTCTGGCCAGCATCGCCAGCGGACTGAAATATCCTTCCTTGAACTGGGAAATATAAGTATCGACTTCTTTCTGTATATCTTTAAGCGTGCGTTCCGACATATTCACCCTTCTTTCCTTCATCTTCACCAAGATATCATTACTATGTTAAACTAAACGAGAAAAGTTGACAAATTTTTTTGGCGGATGCGTCCCCTGAAAGCGGAGGAACAGGCATGATTTTTAAAGAACGGCTGGCCGATCAATTTACCAATTTGCTCGCCATCATGATCGGTACGGCCATCTATGCGTTTGGCTTACATTATTTCGTCATTTCCAATGAGCTGATGGAAGGCGGTGTGACGGGCATCTCCCTGCTGCTCAAATATGTCCTCAATGTGCCTCCGTCCATCTCTACCTTGGCATGTAATATTCCTTTGTTCTATTTAGGCTGGCGTATATTTGGTAGAGGCCCGATGATTTATACCATCTTCGGTGTCGTCTCCCTATCTTTCTTCTTATGGGTCATGGAGCTGCTGATCCGTCTGAATTGGATCGTCCCGTTTCATACGACGCAGGATTACTTTCTGGCTACGCTCTACGCCGGAATTACGCTAGGTACGGGTCTGGGGCTCGTGTTCCGTTTCGGGGGCACGACGGGAGGCTCGGACATTCTAGCAAGAATCGGGCATAAAAAAAGAGGTTGGAGCGTCGGACAAGTCATCTTGATCATCGATGTTCTCGTGATCGGCTCCTCGCTGCTCTATTTGCCCAAAGAGAAGGTGCTCTACTCGCTCGTTGCCGTGTTCGTCACTTCGCGGCTTATCGATTACATATCCGAGGGCGCTTATGCGGCCAAAGCATTCACCATCATAAGCGACCAAACCGCGGAATTGGCCGAATCCATTACGCGTGAGCTGGATCGCGGCGTGACGTTATTCCCGGCCAGGGGGGCCTATTCCGGCAACAACAAGGAAGTCGTGTATTGCGTCGTATACCGCCATGAAACAAGGCGTCTGCGGGAGCTGATCCGTTCGATCGATCCCCGAGCGTTCATTATTATCGGAGATGTGCACGACGTTATCGGCGAAGGCTTCAAAGCGGAATAACAAAAAGGTTGAACAGAGAACTTTCTCCGTTCAACCTTTTTGTTATTCACCCAACTCTCGCTCCCTTGAAGACCTGACAGGCACGATATGTCTCCCCGACTGATACATTCGCCAACCCGCGAACGTCAGCACGCTGACAATGATAAGACCTATCCCTGCGGACCAAATGATCGGCTGCCTCGGGTCGGTTATCGGCACGAACGCAATGGCGTCCTTATTTTTCATGAAAAGCTCATCCAATTGCTGCTCGAGCTGCTGAAGACCGGAGACCAGCTGCTTGCTTGCCATCGGCTGACTGTTCACGCTTTTGCGCAAAAAAGTAAGCAGCGAGTCCAGTTTTTCCACGGCTGAAGGCTCCCTGCTGATCAGCAAGGACGGGCGTATGATCGCCACATGCTGCGAAAGCTTCCCGAAGGCCGCAATTGCCTCCTTCTGATTCCCCGCTTGGACAGACTCGGTAAGCGCCGCCTTATCGTTCTGCAGTACCTTATGATATTGCAGCCACATCGGCTGATTCTTATGCGTGAGCGCGTCCGTAGCCAGTCTGATTTTGGCCACCGCCATCTGTGCTTCTTCCGGTGAATAGCTGACGGCATTATACACCCGCTTCGCTTGCGTGATCGTTTCGGTAAGCGCGTTCAAGCCTTCTACCGAAGTGATTCCCTCGAACTGGATTTTCGGAATTTGGTCGGACATTTGCATCAGCTTATTGCGCGCCTCGAGCACCTGTCCGTTCATCGTCTGCTTATAGAGCTCGTCGGCAATCTGGTTCAAGAACTCCACCCGCTGAATCTGCTCCGGAGCAACCGGTTTGGCAGCTTGCCCATTCGTGCTCGTAGTCGCCGTACAGGCAGCGCTTATACTTACAACGGCTGCCAGCAGCATCGTGACAGTTAACCGTTTAAATCCCTTCACATTGGCAAACATGGGACATCCCCTCCCTCATCATCATTTTATGGAGGTTTGTCCTGATTTAGACCATCTGCGAAACAGGTTAACGCTGACTTTTCCGACGCATTCCGTAACAGATCAAGGCAATGAGTATGCCAATTATGCTTAAGCCAATCGTAAACGCTTCAATATTGGCATAATAGTTGTCCACAAGCACTTCCGGCAGCCGCGGGAACACGCCGCGTTCGTAATCCATGAAGTCGTTCCAGAGGGTCCAGCCTGCTACCAGCAGGATGGCCGTCAGACGATACGAGTACCACCTGACATACAAGAGCGCTTCCACAGCCATGGCCAAATGCGAGCATGTCAGCATCCAACCGTCCCATCCGACAGGCACGTCCAGCCAAGCCCCGGCCCAAATCATCGTGACCGCCCAAATGCCGTATTTAAATGAGGTGATGAGTGCGAAGGCCTCAATGAAGCCGCGAAGGATTCCGTTCGCCGACCGGCTCCCTCTTCCCTTGGCACGGTCCAAGATCAGATAGCCGACGGATAATGTAAAGAATAGACTGGCGGTCGGGCTGTCCGGCACGAACAACACATACCACAGCGGCTTCTCTGCAACGGTATCGGCTATTTGAAGCCAGTACCATTCATAGCCATAGACGGTTCCCAACAAGTTCGTGATGAACAGCAGCCATAACATCTTCTTGCTCAATAGAATATCTTTGCTCCACAAATAGGAGATCGGCACGCCTTGCTGCAAGAAAGCTCCTCCTTCAGTCATTTAAAAAAACCTGACCGCCTCTTGCGATCAGGTTTTTCAATCTTATTGGGCTTTTTGTTTGGACAACCATTCCGCAAGCTTCGTGATATCCGCATCGGATAACCCTTTATCTATGTTAGCTTGGTACTGTTTCCCCATGTTGCCCTTACCGTTCTTGATAATGTTCAAGATTTCATCCTGGGAATGCTTATCGCCGACACCGAGCAATGCCGGTACGCCGGATGCAGGCATCCCTTTCAGACCTGCGCCGTGACAAGCCAAGCATGTAGCTTTCTTGTAAATCTCGGCGCCAGGATCGTCTGCTGCAACGATCGCAGGAGCTTTCTTCGTTTCCTTGGATGCACCGCCGCCGGAAGCAGCGCCTTTATTCGCGTGCATTTCTTCCTCACGCTTAATGTGCTCAGGAATGATGTTTTTCTCTTTCAGCTCAAATTGGTAGTGATCCCAAGATGTGTACGTCAGATATGTACATGCGATCAGAGACATAATCATCAAGCTGGAAGCAATCGGTCTTCTGTAGAAACGGCGCTCTTTCCCTGTATCCAGGAAAGGAGCCAGCATCAACCCGCCGAACAGCAGTCCCGGTACGACTACCGCTCCGAGTACGACGTAACTTCCGGAAGTATACGGATATTTCAACAATTGATACATGAACAGGAAGTACCAGTCCGGCATCGGAATGAACGCCGTGTTCTTAGGATCCGCCGGATATCCGAGCGGAGCCGGATCGGACATAACCAGCACCAGCATACCGACCAGCACGACAACCCCTACCATCCACTCTTTCAACAAGAAGTTCGGAATGAAAGCTTCCGATTTTCCCGGATACGCGGAGTAATCGCGAGGAATTAATCTTTGTTCAGGTGTTTTCTTAATTACGCGGGAATCCCCAACGTAAACGACTTTTTCGTCAGACTTATGACCATGAGCCACGCTATTCGCCCCTCCCTAAATTATAGCGGTCCGGAAATACCTTGTTTGCGAATCATAAAGAAGTGTCCAGCAAGCAAAGCGAGCAGAACGCCAGGCAGGAAGAATACGTGAATCGCAAAGAAACGTGTCAACGTTTGTGCTCCTACGATTTCTCCACCCTGTAATAATGTTTCGATGTAAGGTCCGATAAGTGGTACCGCAGCTGCGATTTTCATACCTACTTGCGTTGCGAAGTAAGCTTTGTTATCCCAAGGAAGCAGGTAACCCGTGAAACCAAGACCTAACATAACGAAGAAAATGAGCATTCCGACTACCCAGTTCATTTCACGCGGAGCTTTGTAAGAACCAGTGAAGAACACGCGCAGGGTATGTAGGAACATCATAACGATAACCAAACTAGCTCCCCAGTGGTGCATACCTCTGACGATAACACCGAAAGCTACTTTGTGTTGTAAGTAATCAACGCTGGCATACGCATTGATAATATCAGGCGTGTAGTACATCGTTAAGAACATACCTGACAAAATTTGAATAACTGTGATGAAAAACGTCAAGCCGCCGAAGCAATACACGAAAGCGGAGAAGTGATGAGCAGGGTTTACGTGTTCTGGAACCTCGTGATCTGCAACATCCCTCCACATAGGCGTAATATCAAGACGTTCGTCAATCCAGTTGTATACGTTTTTAAACATCTGATTGTGACGCCTCCTTATACTCTTGTGTTAGCATGCAGTTGTCCCACATAAACGAAACCGTTCTCTACTTTGGTTGTGTACTCATCCAAAGGCGCAGGCGCTACCGCAAGGTTCTTGCCGTCTTGTGTATAGTGCGCACCATGGCAAGGACAGAAGTATTGATCTTTGTAAGCCGGATTGTCGTTCCAGTTCACCGTACAGCCTAAATGCTTACAAGTCGGATTCAATGCGAAAAGCTTCCCGTCGCTGCCTTTGGAAATCCATGCTACCAATTCAACGTCGCTTTCGTACCAGCCATCCACCTGATGGATTTGGAACGTAAAGGACTGTGGAGCATTCGTAATTTTGCTTTCTTCGACAACTTTCACCCAATCCGCTGCTTTCTTCTTCTGAAGGACTGGATCTACCGCAAACCGTACCATCGGTACCAGAATACCGGCCCCCATGAATCCTCCAGCGCCACCAAGGGTGTAAGAAAGAAATTGTCGACGAGACATTTCGCGTTTAGTCCCGGGTTTCTTCCCATGCTGTTCTTCTTTGTGATTGTTATGATCACTCATTCTCAGGTCTACCCTCCTACATTGGCCGATGTCCAACCCTCTCGGACGTCAGTTCCCTCTATCACGTGTCGTTCGACATTACACTACATATAACTAGGACATTACTAATAATAGCCTACGACTACTAGGTCGTCAAGAATCCAGAACTCCATTTGAACCCACGAAATCTCGGCCTTCGAACAAATTTTAACGAAATTGTCACAACTCTTTGACAGCCAATGTACGCCATTACTTCCCTTATCCTGCACAATTTTTTTTCCAAAAATACGCTTCAAGGCTAAAGTTAATCATTGTGCGTCCATAAGTGCTGCACTTGCTTCGAGATACTCTGTTTGATTTGTTCGGACTGGCTGTTCCACTGTTCCATATCGACAGCAATCAACAAATCGGTCTGATCGGCTTTCCACTTGGCAGCCTCCGGATCGATGGAGAGTACGATCACAAAGCGGAAGCCCATCCTTTTCAAATGAAGCGATACCGCCTCGAGCTGTTCCTTCATGTTCACCGCCGTTATGTAATGAAGCGCCGGATAGGTCACGACCCTGCCCTTATACGGGATTTCAATGGTTTCCAGCGCATCCCGCAGCCGCTCAAGCGACTGCGTCACCTTCGCCGGATCCTCCAAACCGGTCAGTCCCGTTACAGGCAGCAGACACGTATCCAAATACGGCTTCAAGTCCAGCCAATCCCGCTCGGATATTTCATTAAACTTCACCTTGCTACCCCCTCTATCATTTGCCAAAAAAGCGTTCACTATGTAACAAAAGCCATAGCTTCTTGTACACTTTAATCCGTTCGCATCCGGCTGTCAATCGGATAGCCCGATTCCCCGCGCAAAGCTTGCAGCGCCTCATCCAAATCCTGTTGCTTCACGACCAGGTACGGGCTCTCCCATTCCCCGTTCAGATGAAAGTATTGGACTGTCGCCGGTTTGTAATCACGGTAAGCCAGGGTGAGTGCCCGCAGCTCATCTGCCGGTATGTCCGTTTTGATGGAGCTGCCCATAATATCCAGCACTTTCCCCCAGGCGGTAATGCCGCCAAGTGCCGTCAGCTTATCCATCATTTGATTCAGTACGATCTGCTCTCTCTGATTCCGCTCCGTATCGGACGATTCCGCTGTGCCGAGATTCGATTTGCGGTAGCGAATGAAGTCAAGCACCTGTTTGCCGTTCAATTGCTGGTAGCCTTTTTTCAGACGAATATCGGTTCCGTCGCTCTCATCCTGGTACCGCATGTCCATATCGACGTCGATCATCATGCCGCCGAGCTCATCCACCAGCTTACGGAAGCCATCGAAATTAACGACAGCCATATAGTCAATCTCGATGTCATACACGCGGCTGAACAATTGCTTCGTTTCATAGAGTGCCGTATCTTTGTTCTTATTATAATAATAAGCATAGAAATAGTTCGCCTTGCGCGAAGTCGACAGACCCGATTCCTCCGCCGTTACTTCGAGATCTCTCGGAATCGACACGACCGTCCCCTGGTGTGTTTGCGGATCGACGCGGAAAAGCATCATGACGTCCGTATTCCTGGAGCCCTCGCTGCCTTCCCGTTCATCAATGGCCGTGAGCAGGAAGGTAAGCGGCTTCTGGCGCTCATCCTCATTCGGCGGAGCCGTATGGGAAGTCTGCGTGACCGGAACCTTGCCCGGGACTGTGTTACCGGCTGCCGCGGCGGGCGGTGCCGCCATTTGGTCGAGCGTCCGGTTCCATTTGTGGTACAGGAACCCGGCATAAGCCGTTGCCGTACCTGCAGCCAGCAGAACCGTAAGCAGTAACAAGGACATTAGTTTACGTTTTTTTATGCTGTTCAATAATTTACTCATGGGTTAAATCTCCTTTTGCCACGCAGTATTGTCTGTTTAATGGACGTACCGGATGACAAATTAGTTCTTTTTCATCACGCAAACAACAAAAAAAGACATATGAATGACCTCACATGTCTTTTTTCTTGTGTGGCTGCCACCACTTTGGATTTATCCGGAAGATTGCAGCGTTTTTAGCTCCGTCGTAAGAGCAAGGAACGTCGGTTGATCCCCTTTGGCTAACGCGAGGTCGATTTCTTTATAGAGATTTTGTTCTTTATATTTGCGAATGGCGTCGTCCCAAACCATTTCCGCGAAAAGTGCCAGCAGCGCGTTGTTAGATACATTCATTTTTCCCATGAGACCTACCTCCAAATGTTGTACGCGGTTTGTCAGGAGCTTCTTTTTCGCAAAAACATGAAAGTCCGTTTCTTGGTGTCTGCCAACCCCTGTGTGCTCCTACTTTATCTTATTCATACGGCACATCAGCGCTTCCTTCAAAAGCCCGGATGACTAGGAATGTGTCTTTACCTACTGCGGCCGTCCTTCACCTTTGAACCGTGCGCTTGCCTGATCCATGAACAGAACGACTTTGTCGTCTTCCGCCACGAACGTGCCTTGAATCACCTTAGCGCCAAGCTTCGTAACCTGCACGACGGCACCGTTCACTTGATCTTCCCCGATCCGAATTAACCCTAGATGCATCATCATTTGCAAAATTCGCTGCTCGACGATAGACTCCGAGCTGTCATAGTAAAAGGGCTTCACCAGCTTGCACAGCACATCGCTCAGAGAGGCTGCTGTCACCCATTGCCCGCTTAACCGTTCAACCCACCCAACCATACTCTGGATGTTAGGTATCGGATTCTTATATAACCTCAACCAAAATTTGTAGACATCAGCCAAGCTTTCCTTTTTGCCTTCCTGCAGACGGGCTTTGCCTTCTTCCGTTATTCGAAGCGATTGGCCATGTTCAATGATCAGCTGCCGGTAATAGCAGTAATCATATAGAAAAGAGAAACGGTTCGGGTATTCCTTGAACATTCGCCCATACCCAAATCGCCAAGCTCCTTTGGTCACCATTTCTTCCTGGACCGAAAGCCGGTCAAGAATTTGTTGCAGCTGTCTTTTGTACATGGCTCCGTCGGCGGTAAGCGGAATTTCCTGGGCCTGCGACAAGTACGTCAGGAAATGGGAAATGTCATCGATGAGCAGCATCTGCTCGTCCCGGTAAACGCCCGGCTCGCCGGTCACATGCAGACGCTGTTTGAATTGCCCGGTCAGCACATCGCTAAACTTTCGCTTCAAATCGTGCGGCACATGAAACAAATACTTCGTCTGCTGGGAATGACCGTTGAACAACCACCCCAACTTCTTGAATTTGACAACCATGTCCCGGGGATTCCATTCAGCCGACTCTTCTTTATGAAATCTTGATTGCTGAACTCTAGCGATCAATTCTTCGATGCTGAAGCTATTTCGAGAATCGAAGAGCAGAGAATTCAAGAATCGGATGTCCTCGATGTTCAAGCTTTCGATATGCTTCTCGAAAATCTCTCTGCGCAGCGCTGTACTCAAAATCGATTGAATCAGCTCGTTTTTTGAATGTCCATTGCACTCGCACTCGTAGGTATGAGCAATTCGGCTCAACTCATGAATATCGGCATAGCTGAGCATGTCCGCTAGGTTCATTTCCATGTGCATCCCCCATTTGGCGAAGCTTTCAGCTCCTTGATTTCTAGTAACCATTATGGGATTTTTTTCCGAAAATATTCCGCAGCTCACAAAAAAAGCATGACTCTATGATCGAGTCACGCTTCCTGTTTGAAGCTATTCATGTATCGTTTCCAAATGTGCCAAACAATTGTACAGCTTCAATTCCCAACCATTTTCTTGACGCAGCAGAATCGTTAACGACGTATTTTGCAAAAACTGTTCGCTATCCATCTTCAGCACTCTGAGGATTTGGACGATAAAGCCGCCGTGGGAGACTAGGAGCAGTTTGCGGTCCGGAAACTCTTGCAGCAATTCGGCTTCCAGCGCCATCCACCGCTGCCATAGTTCATCGTCCGTCTCTTGACCCAGCGCCTGCTGCTTCCAATCCGCCCCCCAGCGTTCTTCCCGCTCCGCGACGGTCGTACCTTCGACTTGTCCGTATCTGCGCTCTCGCAGCCGTGCATCTTCACGGATGAACGGAATTCCCGACTGCTCCGAGATGATGTGCGCCGTTTCCTTAGCCCGCTTCAAGTCGCTGCTGATGATCCCGTCCCACGTCTCGCCGGCGAGCCTGACACCTAACCGTCTGGCTTGATCTCTGCCCTCGTCGGTCAAATCAGTGTCCAATTGTCCCTGCAGCTTGCCAAGCTTGTTCCACTCCGTGCTGCCATGCCTGATGAATCCGATCGTTGTCATCTCGATATCCTCCGAATTTTCGTCCTATGATAATGAAAAATGCCCCTTCCGGAGCACTAAGCTTTCGTTCGTGATAACCAATTCATAATAATAATTGTCGTAATCAAACCTAGAATCGAGATTACTAATAAATAGTGGGGATACGAATGTATCGGGCCGACATGAAACCGCAGCGGTTCCATGAAGCTTGGATTCAGACTGGCTACTGCATCCACCATCTTATGGCCATTCATCGATTCGGTTCCGGTAGATTTCATCGCTTGCGGTGCCTGCAGGTCAAACAAGGAATTATCCGCAGCGGCAATCGTCGATTCCGGCGTTCCATCATATACAACAGCAAATAGAAAGCTAAATGCAAACAAGGCCAAGAATAGAGCAAAAACCGCTGTCAAGTTACGGCGAAGCTTGTAAGAGATCGTGTACATGCGCTCGGTCACCGGAATACGCCAAGACTCGTCTTCATAAATACGGTTCATGACTTTGCTGGAAACCATAGGTTCATAATCGGGAAGCTCGCCCTCTATGGCGGAAGTCCGAATTAAAATCGTGCTCTCTTCCCATATTTGAAATTCTTCCGCACATTCGGCACAAGTCGCTATATGCTCATCTACCGCGGTACGTCTCAGGTCATCATTCGGCAGATCCCAATACACCCCAAATAATTCCTGGATCTCACTACACTTCATCGCTGTTTCATCCCTTCGATTCTTCGAATATCGGTTCACTGAAGTAAGGATCCAACTGTAACTTCACAGAAGCTCTCGCCCGGAACAACAAGGACTTCACCGAGCTTACAGTTTGGCCTAGTATGTTTGCGATTTCCTGATAATCCATCTGATCGTACTCCCGTAAAATCAGGGCAGATCTCTGCTTCTCCGGCAAAGAATTAATCGCATCCCGAACCATCGACACTTTCTCATTGCGCAGCATGGCTTGCTCCGGCATGGCGTCGAAGGACGCATGCGGCGTCATCCCGCTTTGTTCCAACGAAACTTGAACACTTTTATTTTTGCGCAGCTCACTCAAAACCGTATTCCGGGCAATCGTATACAACCAAGTCGAGAAGGAAGCTTCGATTTCGCGGAAGGAGTGCAAACTGCGATAGGCTTTATAAAATGTTTCATTACACAAATCTTCAGCGATTGCTTCCATTTGTGTACTTTTGAGCATATGAAAAATGAATGCAAGGATTTTACGCTCGTAACGACGCATAAGCTCGTCATATAGCTGAACATTTCCATCCTTGATTTCTCGGATCAATTGGGAATCGGTCATTACGTGGCGGCCCTCCTAACGGTTCCCGGCTACCACTCCAACTGCTCATACATGTTGTACTGCGGTTAGAGTGAAAAGTTGCGTTCATTCGTAAAAAAATTGTGAAATTGTTCATGTATAGAATACGAGCCTCTTAAAATCTTCTCGCTGCTTCGCAATATTCCTGCTAGATTCGACAAAATGTTGAAAAAAATTCATAATTGCAGCTTGTCTGCCGATGTATAAGGCTCACCCTATCCATTATATAATAGTTTCACAAAAATATGGTATGTAGGCAAAAAAAAAAACCGCCAATCATTGGCGGTTGCACTTATGGTGCGATTATCGGATAGGAGTGGAGAGAAACCATACTGTACTTTTATTATATGTATACGGTTACATTTTGTCAACGCTTTTTTGAAAACGTTTACGTGTTTTTTTGGCGGCTAATTGGATGTTACTCGGATTGGCGGTGCTTCTCCTGGTTAATCAAATTGTTGATGGAATGAGGACGGATATACGGACTGCCGGCGTTGATTCGCGGAATTTGCATCGGATCCGTCTGCACGGTCGCAAGCCCTGCCTTGGTTGTAAACGCATAGTGGACACCGGCTTCGTTCAAATAAGAAATCGTATGTTCGTCATAACTGCCAAATGGATACGCATAGGCATCGATCGACTTCGCCGCGTTCACCTCTTTGAGCTTGGTCATGCACGTCTTCGTATCGGCGATTACTCTTCGCTTGAGATCGTCATCCGTTTCCATCGTTCCGTTGATTGCAAATTTGTTGTTCAGCATCGGCTTCCCGTCCTTCATGATATGCAAGGCATCCGAATGCAATTGGAAATCAATATTGGCAAACTCTTTCCGCATGGTCCGAATTTGCTCTCTGGATAAGGATGGCAGCAGCGTCGCGGTCGGATTGTCCAGATCTTTGGTGATGACGAAATTAACGGCCGGCACGCGCATCTTGCGAAGGATCGGATAAGCGTTCGTGTAGAAACTCTCATAACCGTCATCGAATGTGATGAGAACGGCATTGTCGGGGACCTTGGCTCCTTCTTTCATGAATTTCTTGAACTGCTCCATCGTGATGAAATTGTACCCCTGGCGCTGCATCGCAGCCAATTGACGCTCGAACAGCTTGGTTGAGATCGTCACGGAGCCCTGCACTTGATCATCAATGTGATGGTACACGAGCACAGCGACTTCTTTGGAATAAATGACATTGTTCGCGCTGACAAACGAAGGCAAAAAATTCACATACATAATGACCAAAATTAACAAACATTTCCACATCATCCACTTCTTCATTTCGTTCGCCCCGCACATCGATATTTGTAATATTTATATGAACGATGTCATTATAGCATGAACCTATTTATTTGAGAATTAGTTTCAATAGAATGCAAGAAAGCTGATTTCCTCCTCTTGAAGAGAAAGAAACCAGCTTATAATCCACTGCTGTTCGGATGTTAGACGTGGACGGCATACGGGCCGTTGAGCAGCTCTGCTGCGCGGTCTGCGTCTTCCTGGTTGCGGAAGGAAAGTCGGAGAACGCCGGGAACGTCTTCGCGGCTCTCTATGATTTGAATATTGCTCAAATTGATTCTTTCATTTCCTAGTAATGTCGTGATTTGTGCGATAATACCGGGATGATCGGGTACATCGACATAAATATCGAATAAGGATGTGATCATCCCTTTACGCCGTTCAGGCAGTTGGCCCCGGAATTGACCGGCTGCGCGGAATTGCTCGACAATGCCATCGCCGTCACTCTCTTCCAGCAGTCCGATGAAACGGGAAATCTCCACATTCCAATCTTGCAGCAGCTTGAGCAGAACGTCGCGGTTGTTCACGAGAATATCCCGCCAGATCGTCGGCTCGCTGGAAGCGATTCGTGTGATATCTCTGAAGCCGCCTGCGGCCAAATTCTGATACAACGGATTCGATTCGTTATAACCACGCACCTGGTTCACGAGTGCAACCGCGATAATGTGCGGCAGATGGGAGATCGCACCGACGATATCGTCATGCTCGCGAGCGCCCACTTGGACGATCTGCGCTTTGGTCGGTTTGAGCAGCTCGCTCAAACGGTCAACCTCCGCTTGCGGCGTTCCTTCCGCCGGTGTGAGCACATAGAACGCATTCTCAAATAGATGCGATGAAGCCGCCTCGACGCCATGCCGCTCGGAGCCGGCCATCGGATGGCCGCCGATGAAGTAGACGCCTTCTTTCACCATGGATTGCGCGCTCTCGGTTATGGTCGCTTTGGTGCTGCCGACATCCGTAATGATGCACCCCGCCTTGAGAGGCAGCTTCATCAGTTCCTGAACGTACTGTTCCAGCATGCCGACCGGGACGCACAAAAATATGAAATCCGCGCCGTCCACAGCCTCCGCCATGCTCGTAGTAGCGATGTCCACTACGTTTCTCTTCAGCAGCTTCTCCACCGAATTCGGGTTCGGGGAATGGCCCACAACCGTAAATTCGGGTTTTCCTTTGTAGCATAAGGCTAAGGACCCGCCAATGAGCCCTACGCCGAATATCGCAATTTTCGTCATATAATCAACCTTCAATTTGAATTAGGCCTGAACGGCAACTTCAGCCAGCACTTGCTGCAAAGCTGCAATGAATTTCTCATTTTGTTCGCTTGAGCCGATTGTAACGCGAATGGACGTCGGGAAGCCGAGCATATGCCCGCCACGGACGATAATGCCTCTGCGGAGCAAGCCGTTGAATACGTCCGCTGCAGGACGGCCGACATTCACCATGATGAAGTTGCCGTGTGCCGGGAATGCTTCCAGCCCCATCTCGTTGAACTGCTGCGTCAAGTAAGCCAAGCCCGCTGTATTCGCTTCACGGCAGCTCGCAATGAACGCTTGATCCTTGATCGCCGCAAGTGCCGCAGCTTGTGCAAAACGCGTCGTATTGAAAGGCTCGCGCACTTGATTAATGGATCTGATCACATCCGGGTGACCGATCCCATACCCGATCCGCAGGGAAGCCAGACCATAGATTTTGGAGAATGTGCGCAGGGCAATAACGTTCTTGTATTGGCCGATCAATTCGATGCTGTCCGGGAATTCGCCGGTCGTATTGTATTCGCAGTAAGCTTCGTCGAGAACGACGAGCACATGCGAAGGCACTTTGGCCAAGAAATCTTTGATCTCGCGATCGGTATTCATCGTGCCGGTCGGATTGTTCGGATTGCAGATCCAGACGATCTTCGTGCGCTCGTTAATCGCAGCCAGCATAGCATCCAAATCGTGCGTGCCGTCTTTGAGCGGAACCTCGATGGAAACGGCGCCTTCGATCTCACAATTGTGCTTGTATTGCGGGAACGTATGGGAAGCCATAACCGTTTCGTCGCCTTGAACGAGGAACGCGCGCGCCAGCATGAGAATAACCTCATCGGAGCCTGCGCCGAAAATAAGTTGATTCGTCGCCACGCCAAGATACTCGGCGACCGCTTCCGTCAATTGGACCGCGCCGCCGTCCGGATATAGACTGATATTGGCTATTTCCTTCTCAATCGCTTCTCGCGCTTTCGGCGAAGAACCGAATGGATTCTCATTGGAAGCCAGCTTGATCACTTCGGTCAAACCAAGCTCGCGTTTGACTTCTTCAATAGGTTTACCCGGTTGATAGACTGGTAAGTGTACAATCGTTTGTTTCGGTTTCATTGGTAGCCACCTCATCAATTAGTTGTCCGAATATTGTCCCACAAAATTATGAACGTTGCAAAAAGTACGGTTAATAGGCAATCAACACCTAATAGTGTACTGCTTTAACGCTTAACAGTAAATAGGTAATTTAAAATAAAATCCCCCTAGACATAGTGTCTAGAGGGACGGTCTTATTTGCCCTTTAACTGGCCGACGAAGCTTCCGATTTGTTGAAGACCCGCGGGGTGAGCGGCATCTTCTTCGAAATGATGCAGTGCGCTTTCGATCGAGCGAACGATCGCACTTCCGACGACGACGCCGTCGCAAAGCTTCTCAAAGCGCTGCACTTGCTCCCGGTTCGAAATGCCGAAGCCGACGACAATCGGCACATGGGCCGCTTCGCGAACGGTGGATAAGAAATTCTCGATGCCGCCGAAAAACTCCGAACGCTCTCCGGTCACGCCCAGCGAAGATACGCAGTAAACGAATCCGCGTGCTTCGGAGGCAATGCGCTGGACCCGTTCATTGGAAGTCGGAGCCACGAGCGGGATGAGATGAATCCCGAAGGATTCGGCGATCGCTCTTGTTTCGCTGTCCTCCTCAAGCGGCAGGTCCGGTATGATGATACCGCTGATCTCGTTCTCCTGCATCGTTCTGAAGATGCGCTCAAGACCGATTTGCAGTACGGGGTTATAGTACGTAAAAAGAATAAATGGCAGCTTGGAACCTCTGCTTCTTGCTTGCCGTGCAACATCGATCACATCGAAAATGGTGATTCTGCTCTGCAGCGCACGCTCGGAGGAGCGCTGAATGACAGGTCCGTCAGCAAGCGGATCCGAATAAGGAACGCCGAGCTCGATCAAATCGGCTCCGGACCGCTCCATCTCCAGGATCAGCTCCAGGGAAGCCTGAAGCGACGGATCCCCGATAGTCAGAAACGGTATCATCGCCGTTTCTCCGCGCTCTTTCAGTTCGGCAAATCGCTGGTCAATCCGATTCATCGCCTACACCCCTCCTTCGCCTAGATAGCTCATAATCGATTCCACGTCTTTGTCGCCGCGTCCGGATAGACTGACAACGATGATTTGGTCTTTGGCCATCGTCGGTGCCAGCTTAATCGTCTGGGCGATCGCATGCGCACTCTCCAGAGCCGGAATGATGCCTTCCGTACGGCTCAGCAGCTGCAGCGCATCAAGAGCTTCTTGGTCCGTAATCGGATAATACGAAGCGCGCTCGATGTCCTTCAAGTAAGAATGCTCAGGACCGATGCCCGGATAATCCAAGCCAGCCGAGATGGAATGCGCCGGCAGCACTTGTCCGTATTCATCCTGCAGCAGGTAACTCATCGAGCCTTGGAATACACCTGGAGAACCTTTGGTCATCGTTGCCGCATGTTCATCCGTATGAACGCCCCGGCCCGCCGCTTCCACACCGATCAATTTCACGGTCTCGTCACCGACGAACGGATAGAAAATGCCCATCGCGTTGCTGCCTCCGCCTACGCAGGCTACAACGGCATCCGGCAGTCTGCCTTCCGTTTCGAGAATTTGTTCGCGCGACTCGTCGCCGATAACGCGCTGAAAGTCGCGCACCATCATCGGATATGGATGCGGACCCGTCACGGAGCCTAGAATATAGTACGTATCCTGTACGTTACTGACCCAGTAGCGAAGCGTTTCGTTGCAGGCGTCCTTCAGCGTGCGTGTGCCGGAAGTGACGGGAATGACTTCGGAGCCGAGCAATTTCATCCGGAAGACGTTCAATTGCTGTCTCTTCGTGTCCTCTTCACCCATGAACACTTTGCACTCGAAGCCCATTAATGCCGCTACCGTTGCGGAGGCCACACCATGCTGACCGGCGCCCGTTTCGGCGATAATTTTCTTCTTGCCCATCCTCTTCGCCAGCACCGCTTGCCCGATCGTATTGTTAATCTTGTGGGCGCCGGTATGGTTCAAATCTTCGCGCTTCAAATAAATTTTGGCTCCGCCAAGCTTCTCGGAGAGTCTCTCCGCATAATAGAGCGGCGTCGGTCTGCCGGAGTATTGCTTCTGCAAGTACCGAACCTCCGCAATAAACTCGGGATCATCTTTATATCGGTTATAAGCTTCTTCCAGCTCTGTCAATGCATTCATCAGTGTTTCTGGTACGTAACGGCCGCCGAACTTGCCGAATCTGCCGTGCTGATCAGGAACTTGCGTCACTTTCCGGTCACCCTTTCCACAAATGCAGTAATTTTCGCAATATCTTTCACACCGTTCGTCTCCACGCCGCTGGATACATCCACGCCGTCGGGACGATAGGCTTCGACTAATTGGTCGACATTGTCAGGCTGAAGCCCGCCGGCAACCAGCAGCTTGACGCCTGCTCCACGAGCCCACTCCTGATATACGGGAATGCAGTCCCAGGCGAAAGTCGTGCCGGATCCCCCGCCATATACGGGATCGAACGTATCCAGCAGCACGGCGTCAACCGCCCCTGCATAAGGGTCCAGCTGGTCCGCCACTTCTTCCAAAGTAGGGATTCTGTTCTCCGATTTGGAGATGGATACGGATTTGAATACCTGAACCTGGAATTGCTCCCGCACCCATCGGCAAAATTCAGGCGTTTCCTTGCTGTGCAGCTGGACGACGTCGAGGGGAGCAGCCTTCATAATGTCCGCAAGCTCCTCCTTGGTCGGGTTCACGAACACGCCGACCGTAAGCGGCACCGCCCTGCCTTGTTCCGCTTCGCCTTTCAAGTAACGGATCAGCTCCCCGGCCTTGCCCGCAGTTACTTGACGCTTGCTTGGCGCAAACACGAATCCGATATGGTCGATCGGCAAATGTATGACTGATTTTAACACTTCAACGCTTTGAAGTCCACAGATTTTTACTGTCGGAGCAACCCCAGTAACCATTGGTTTCGCCTCTTTCTAAGCCATAGAATTCGTTGTTTTCCCGCGCGGTCCCATCAGGTCGTAGACGGCCTGCTCGACAACCGGCTGACGCATGAAGTGCTCGCCGATCAATACGGCTTTCGAGCCGATTCGCTGCAGATAGTCCATATCCGCAACTGAAGAAATACCGCTCTCACTAACGACCGTAATGCCGGCCGGAACATGCTGAATAAGTTCTTCCGTCGTTGCGAGATCCGTAACGAACGTCTTCAAGTTCCGGTTATTGATGCCGATCAGCTGCGTGCCAAGCTCCAGAGAGCGGTCCAGCTCTTCACGGTCATGCACCTCGACAAGCGCATCCAAGCCCAAATCCTTCGCTAGTGCCAAATATTGTTTCATTTGATCCGTCGTTAGAATTGCAGCGATGAGCAGAATCGCGTCAGCACCGATCAAGCGGGCTTCGTAGATTTGCTTCGGATCAATCGTGAAATCTTTGCGCAATAGAGGCACGTTCACCGCTTGCCGCACAGCCTTCAAATATTCGTTGCTTCCCTGAAAATATTGCACATCCGTCAGCACCGAGATGCAGTCTGCGCCTGCCCGCTCGTAAGCCTGAGCCAGCCCGACCGGATGGAAATCCTCCCGGATCAACCCTTTGGAAGGGGATGCTTTCTTCACTTCGGCGATCAGCCCCATCGAACGGTTGCTGCGCACGGTTAACGCCTGCTCGAAGCCCAAGCATGGCGGAAGCGCAGAGATCGCTCTCTCCGCTTCCTGGATCGAGAAGTCGCTCATCGCCTCCACTTCCGCACGTTTGGTCGCTACAATTTTATCAAGAAACATGGCAAAGTTCTCCTGTGTATTGGATTAGATCGTTCAATTTCTGCTCAGCACGGCCCGAGTCGATCACATCTGCCGCAAATTTAACCCCTTGCTGAAGACTTCCTACATGTCCTGTCACATAGAAGCATGCAGCCGCATTCGCAAGGACGATATCGCGGTGAGGACCTTTCTCTCCGGCGAATATATGACGAATGATTTCGGCATTGAGCATCGCATCGCCGCCGCCGACATCTTTGATACTGTGCGCCCGCAGGCCAAGATCGTCCGGCGTAATGGAATACGTCTGGATGCAATCGTCTTTAAGCTCCGTGACTTTGGTCGGCGCGGAGATGCTGAATTCATCCAGACCATCCTCGCTCGCAACGACCAAGGCGCGTTTCAGACCGAGCTCCTGGAGCGCTCCTGCAATAAGCTCCGTTTTGGTCCGGTCAAATACACCCAACACCTGGCGGTCTGCGCCGGCAGGATTCGTCAGCGGCCCCAGCAGGTTGAACACGGTGCGGAAGCCAAGCTCCCGCCGCGGTGCAGCTACATGCTTCATCGATTGATGATACGCTTGCGCGAACATGAAGCAAATTCCGGTCTTATCCAAGCACTTGGCGGCTTGCTCGCCGGTCAGCGTAATCTTCACGCCAAGCGCCTCCAGCACGTCTGCGCTGCCGCTTTTACTCGACATCGCCCGGTTCCCATGCTTCGCTACGCGAATGCCTCCGGCCGAAGCTACGATGGCAGCCGTCGTCGAGATGTTGAACGTTTCCGCACCGTCTCCGCCGGTACCGCACGTATCGAGAAGATTGTTCTGCAGGACGTTCACCTGCATAGCTTTCGTGCGCATCGTCTCCGCGAAGCCCGTAAGCTCTTCCAACGTCTCGCCTTTGATGCGCAGCGCCGTGAGCAAGCTGCCGATTTGAGCCGGGGACGCCTCCCCTTCCATAATCTCCGACATTACATTGCGCGCCTCTTCACGGGATAGATGACTTCCGCCGATCACCTTGCCAAGCGCTTGCTGGATATGGATCTGTCCACTCATGACTCGATTCCTCCTCTACATCTTTCCCTTAAGAGTTAACAAAATAATCTTTGTTAATATCGCTGACCGGTCTAGGCTCGGGGCTGAACATCGCTTCCGCCATCCGGATCGATTTGAGCAGCGCCGTCGCTTTATTCACCGTTTCCTGGTACTCGTTCTCCGGAACGGAATCCCATACGATCCCTGCACCGGCTTGCACATAGGCTTTGCCGTGTTTGAAGACGATCGTACGAATCGTGATACATGTGTCCAAGTTGCCGGAGAAGCCTAAGTAACCAATCGCTCCTGCGTACGTGCCGCGAGCCTCCGGCTCCAGTTCGGCAATAATCTCCATTGCGCGCAGTTTAGGTGCTCCAGACACCGTCCCTGCCGGCATACAGGAAAGAAATGCATCGAAAAAATCTTTGTCTTTCGCAATTTTACCGGATACATTCGAAACGATATGCATCACGTGCGAGTAGCGCTCAATATCCATGAACGTATCGCACTTCACAGTACCGAACTCCGATACGCGTCCGATGTCGTTGCGGCCCAGGTCGACCAGCATCAAGTGCTCGGCGCGTTCTTTCTCGTCCGCCAGCAATTCTTTCTCCAGCGCCAAATCCTCCTCGGGCGTTTTGCCGCGAGGTCTCGTTCCGGCGATCGGCCGCGTCTCCACCTTCTCCTCTTCGACCCGGACCAGCAGCTCGGGGGAGGTGCCCACGACGACTTCGTCATCCATTTTGAGCACATACATATACGGAGAAGGATTCATCGTGCGCAGCACACGGTACACTTGAAGCGGAGAAACCGTTGTTTCCATTTCGAATCGCTGCGACAGCACAACCTGGAAAATATCGCCGGCACGAATATACTCCTTGGCCTTGTTCACGTTGGCGATGTACTTTTCCTTCGTGATATTGGAGCGAATATCGCCAAGCTCAGGCTCCGATACGATCGGATTATGTGTCATCGTTTCCGTGCCTAGCGGACGTTTGATCTTCTCGATTGTCGCATCGATCTTGGCGCAAGTGGCATGGTACGCGCTCACGATATCGCTATCGGTAGCGAACGGCGGGACATGCACATTGGCGATTACTTTAATCTGCTGTTTGAAGTGGTCGAATACGACAACCTGATCGCAAAACATGAATTGAATGTCATTCATTTGCAAATCGTCGATACGATGAGCAGGCAATTTCTCATAGTATTGCAGAAGATCGTAGCCGAAGAATCCGACAGCGCCGCCGGTAAAGCGCGGCAAGTCCGCAAGCTGAGGACTGGAGTAGGATCTTAAGTAAGCCTTGAGCACATCGATCGGTTTCTCGTCTGTCACTTTATTCTCCGTCGCTGTCTCTACGACCGTCTTCCCATGTTTGGCCTTGATCATCAAGAAGGGATCGCTTCCGATGAAGGAGTATCGGGCCCATTTGACGCCGCCCTCCACACTTTCTAACAGGAACGCACGCTTTTCTTGGTACAAATGCTGAAAGACGCGGATCGGCGTTTCTGTATCTGCTAACAGATGACGCACGACAGGAATGAGATTATATTGTTTGGATAGTCGAATCACTTCTTGAATTTCAGGTGTATACATGGTTACATCCCCTCTCAGCTTGGGCTTCCTCCTTCACCGAGGCGCTCCAAACTCTATTGAAATAACAAAAAACCTCTACCGAAGTAGAGGCTGGCTTTTAGTTTTATGTAGAATTTAAAGAGTAAGCTGAAAAAAGATTCTGCGGCAGGTATGATGAAACAACGGCTCATTAAGAGTCGTGTATACACGCATACATCCTTACTCATCTTTCCTCATCTCAACTGGTCTCATCTCTACTTAACTAAACTCTGCTCTACTTACCTAAACTCATCTGTCTCCACTATACTACTTAGCCGCTTCATTTGTCAATTTAACAATATCAGGACGAAGCGCTTTGGCTTCCTTCAAATAAATATGGTTGATCTCCGCTTGGCTCTTCGTTGTATTCACCTGAACCATCAGACGAATGCACTTCGGCAGCGAATTCTCCACCGGAACTTCCAGCGAGCACATCAGCGGAACGAGCTCCCATCCTGCCATGGTGCGAATGGCTCTCGCCGGAAATGTGGCCGTAATGTCCTGCGTCACTGTGATGAATACGGAACAGATGTCTTCCGGACGGAAATCGTTCGCCTCTACAATCGCATGCAGAAGCTCGCCTGTCGCTTCCAAAATTTCTTCCGCTTCATTCTGTTGAACCGTCGTCGCACCGCGAATTCCCCTCAAGAACATCGGTTAGCTCTCTCCTTTAAGAAGCTCGACAATTTGTCTGACCTGCTCCACCGTTACATCCTTGCGAATCTCAACTTTGCCGATTTCCACAGGTACGATGTAGACCATTGTGCCTTCTTTGAATTTCTTATCGTGCATCATCGCACTCATAATGCTGTCCGTATCCAGATGTGCCGGTATCGCGACAGGCAATCCGAATTTCAGGAACAGCCCTTTGGTAACGTGATAAATGTCTTCCGAATAACCGAATTGCTGGGCCAGCTTAGCCGCTCCCACCATGCCGATCGATATGGCTTCGCCGTGCAGCAGCTCGCCGTAACCGGCGACAGCCTCCAGCGCATGGCCAATCGTGTGGCCAAGGTTCAAGATGGCGCGCAAATCGTTCTCGCGCTCATCCTGGGATACGACGATGGACTTCACTTTACAGCCGACGTACAGCGCATAGCCGAGCGCTTCGGGATCTAAGGCCAACAGCTTATCGGCATTATCGTCGCACCACTGCGTGAATGCGGCATCCCAAATCAAGCCGTGCTTGATCACTTCGGACAGCCCCGCCTTCACTTGCCGCGGCGGCAGTGTCATCAGCGTATCGATGTCGAAGAGCACGAGCTCGGGCTGATGGAATGCCCCGATGATGTTCTTCGCCATCGGGTGATTGACCGCCACCTTGCCTCCGACCGAGCTGTCGTGGGCAAGGATCGTCGTCGGGATCTGCACGAAGCGGATCCCGCGCATGAAGCTCGCCGCCGCGAAGCCGGCGAGATCGCCGACGACGCCGCCGCCAAGGGCCACGATCGCAGAGCTGCGATCAAGGCCTGCCCGGAGGGCGTCGGAGACGATTCCCTCGAGCTGCGCGAGGGATTTGGATGGTTCGCCTGCGGGTACGACGCAGGCTGTCGCGGCGAAGCCGCCTTCGCGAAGCAGCGTCATGACGCGCTCCAGGTGCAGCGGAGCCACCTCGTCGTCGGTGACGACGAGCAGCGGCGACTTGCGGCTGAGCTTGGCGCGGTCGAACAGCGCCGCGATTTGGTTCAGGACACCTTGCCCGATATATATAGGATAAGACCGTTCCCCTAGCTCTACCGTCAGTTCTCTCATTTTAGTAGCTCTCCACTTGTTTCAAGTAGTTGTTCAAGTTCGCGCGAATTTCCTCCAAGGAATCGCCGCCGAATTTATCCAGGAACGCATTCGCAACTTCCCAGGCGATCACGTTCTCCATGATGACTCCCGCAGCCGGAACCGCACAAGTGTCGGAACGTTCAACCTGCGCGGTGAACACTTCCTTCGTGTCGATATCTACGCTCTGCAGCGGCTTGTACAGCGTCGAGATCGGTTTCATCACGCCGCGCACGACAATTTGCTCGCCTGTGGTCATCCCGCCTTCGAAGCCGCCGGCACGGTTCGTTCTCCGTCTGAAGCCTTCCTCTTCCGTATACAAAATCTCATCGTGTACATTGGACCCTCTGCGCTCGGCAGCCTCAAAGCCGATACCGAATTCAACGCCTTTGAACGCTTGGATCGAAAGCACCGCTTGGGCAATTTTGCCGTCCAGCTTGCGGTCCCATTGCACATGGCTGCCGAGTCCGACAGGTACGCCTTCAATAATAACCTCGACGATACCGCCCAGCGTATCTCCGTCTTCTTTGGCCGCATCGATCGCCGCGATCATTCTCGCTTCGGCGTCTTTGTCCACGACGCGCACCGGCGAATCTTCCGTAAGCCGAATCAACTCGTCGATAGGCAGATCCTGGCGCTGTGCTTCCACATCGCCGATCCGGATAACTTGTCCCGCCACCTTGATGCCGAACTCCGCCAGCAATTGACGTGCCACCGCTCCGGTAGCCACGCGCATCGTCGTTTCACGCGCGCTGGAACGCTCCAGAATGTTACGCAAATCTTTCTGATTATACTTGAGTCCGCCGTTCAAATCCGCATGTCCCGGACGGGGACGATTCACGCGGCGCTTGCCTTCGTTATCCTCTTCTACAGGCTCGATGCCCATAACCGATGTCCAATGCTTCCAGTCGTTGTTAACAACGACCAATGCGATAGGCGCTCCCGTCGTTTTGCCGTGGCGTACGCCGCCGGCGATCGTAGCCGTATCTTTCTCGATTTGCATGCGGCGGCCGCGGCCATACCCCTTCTGACGTCTATGTAATTGAAAATTCAATTCGTCAAAGTTCAATGTCACATTACTTGGAAACCCTTCAATTATCGCAGTGAGCTGCGGTCCGTGTGTTTCGCCTGCCGTTAAATATCTCACAATCCGTTACCCCGTTTCATCTTCGATTGTCTTCCCAAACGCTTTAGCGCTTTGACGCGCGATTATCTTTTAGTCATTATAGTATAGGTACTCCGGTTTGGCAACAGATTTAAACGCAAAAACACGCTTTGCATGCAAGGGAGATTCCCTTTAGCAAAAGCGTGTCCTCATGTAATCAGGAGCGAAGATTACCCGTGCATATGCTGCTTTTGGACAACTCTCGGCAGTTCGGCCATCTGCGGATCGTTCATCAAACCCATGATTTGCGACGAATCCACGCCCAAAATTTGCGCACATTCCTGAATGGAGATCATTCCCCTGCGATAAGCGGTAATCACTTTGCGTTTGTCCATAAGAGCCCCCTAAGTGTTTGCATCAGCCGTATTTGCATCATCGTCACTGAGTTATGCTACATCTTAGTATTGGAAAATATGGAAGAACTTATACCCCTTTCTTCCGATAAAAGAAAGTATCCGCCGGCTCCAGGTCGTATTGACCCGGAGAGAAAATTTGCTCTGTCGAGCCCACGAACAGCAATCCGCCCGGCTTCAGTGCTTTGGCGAACTTCTGATATAGAACGTGCTTGGCTTCTTCAGTGAAATAGATGATAACGTTACGGCAAACAATCAGATCGAAGCCGGTATCGAACGTATCCACCAGCAGATTCTGCTTCTGGAATTTCACCGATTTCTTCAATTCGTCCGTTACATGATACATCAATTGATCTTGGCGGAAATATTTCTTCACATATTTCTCCGGCACATCACGCAGCGAGCGATCCAGATACACCGCTTTGCGCGCCTTCTCCAAAGCGCCTTCATCAATATCGGTCGCGAGCAGATGCGTTTCCTGCAGAGCGCCTTGCTCCGCCAAGATCATTGCCAGCGTATAAGGCTCTTCACCTGTCGAGCAGGCTGCGCTCCATACTTTCAGGCGCCGATTTTTTTTGAGCATGTCGGGAATGAACTTGGACTCCACAAGCTCCCAGCGGTTCGGATTCCGCCAAAATTCCGATACGTTGATCGTCATCCGGTCCAGAAACTCATAGAACATCTCTTTATTTTTCAACATGGCGTCGAAGAAAGAGACGAATGTGTTGTAGCCGCGTTTCATGCGCAGCGTCGTCAAACGCCTCTTCATCTGCGCTTCCTTATAAAGGGCGAGATCGATAGCCGTATGTTCTTTCACTTTTTTGATGAATAACAGAAAATCCTGATCCTCTTCCATGATGACACCCGCCTTGATATTTGTCTCCTATCTACATTCTTTCAGCCCGCGCCAAATTCCTTCAAGCTCCGACAAAAAAAGAACCTGCCACCGCGTAGGTAACAGGCTCCCGCTCATATGTATGGAATGCTAGATCCACTGCTGGATGACTTTCGTATAATCGATAAGCTCGTCCGCCTTGAAGAAGTTGCCGATTTCACGCTCTGCGCTCTCCGGAGAATCGGAACCGTGGATGAGATTGAAATTCGTATGTACCGCATAATCGCCTCGAATCGTACCGGGCAAAGCTTCCAGGGAATTGGTCTTGCCGATCAGTGTACGGGATAGCGGAATTACTTGATCCCCTTGCCAAACCATCGCAAATACGGGGCCGGACGTAATGAAATTGACAAGTCTCTCGTAAAAATCTTTTCCTTTGTGCTCGGCATAATGAAACTCGGCTTGCGGTCTCGATACCATCATGAGCTTGCTGCCGATTAGTTGAAAGCCCTTCTGCTCGAAGCGCTTCACGATTTCACCGATCAGGCCGCGCTGTACGCCGTCTGGCTTCACCATCAAGAATGTTTTGTCCATGTCACGACTTCCTCCTTAGAGTTTTCTTCGGAAAATTGCTTCGTAAGCTTATACTCCATAGGGTTTATTCCATGTATTACCTACCAGTTTACACGTTCTGTCAACATTTCTCAAATTGCATCGACTTCTAGTAGGAACGGTTGCCGAAGAAATGGGCAATTTCCACGAGATCTCTCTTGGCTTGTCCGTTCGGCAGCTTGTCCAGGGAAGCAATCGCCTTATCGATGTACTTCTGAGACAGTGCATCCGCTTGCGCGATCCCCTCGCTGTGGCGAATGATATCGAGGAACCGGCTGACATCGGTCTGTCCGTCCAATTGATGAATCCGATCCAGCTCGCTCAATATCTGCGGTCTTAAACTCGGATTCCGCAGGGCGAACAATACGGGAAGCGTAATGTTGCCCTGCTTCACATCGGACCCCGGGGGCTTGCCGATCTGCTTCTCCGTCCCGATCAGATCGAGAATGTCGTCGCGAATCTGGAACGCCATGCCGGCGTTATAGCCGAAGCTGTACAGCTTGTTGCTGATCCAATCGGGCGCGTCTGCGGCCATCGCTCCCAATTGGCAGGAAATCGCAATGAGCAGCGCCGTTTTCCGTCTAATTCTTAACAAATAATCGCGAATCGTTTGGTCGGATTGAAAAAAGAAACGTATTTGTTCCATTTCTCCGATGGACATCTCGACGATCGCTTTGGACATGATCTGATGAACCGCCGGTTTATGTAATTGTGTAATGACGCCAAGCGCTTTGGCGAATATGTAATCTCCCGTGAACATCGCGACCCGGTTGTCCCATTTGGAACGGACGGTTAATTGGCCGCGTCTCGTATCGGCATCGTCAATCACATCGTCATGTACGAGCGAAGCCATATGAATCAATTCCAACGGAACGGCAACCCGTTTCATCGTCTCTAACCGGTAATCCCCGAACTCGCCGGCCAGCAGAACGAAAACTGGACGAATCCGCTTGCCGCCTGCCTTCAACAGGTGGTTGGAGGTTTCTCTCAGCATCGCGTGATCCGTATAAACGCTTTCTTCCAGCGATTTCTCAATTGCTGCTATATCTTTTTTCTTCCTTGCATAAATATCCAATAAATTTTTCATTCTGTCACCCGCGCCACTTTATTCTCTGACCATAAAGCGATCTCAACCGGCTTCGGCAGGAAACCCAGCTCATAACAATACTTGTAGTAGGTTGCAAGCCCTTCCCATTGTTCGGTACCAAAATCATAGCATAACGTATGAAAATAATGATTCCAATATGAAGCGGTTCCTCCGACGGACGCTTGCGCCTTCGCGATCATTTCTTCGGGATTGGCGTGCGCCTTCGCTTTGCTGGCCATAAATGCTTGAAATACTTCCGCCACCAACTCAGGGTATAAGTTCGCTGTTTCCCTGCGAATGGCCCAAACGGCAAACGAAATCCACTGACCTGTCCATTTCGCCCATTCTTGCCCAAGATCCGTGATCATATACGTTTGGTTGCCCCAGCTCTCCTTGATCGCATCATCGCCGATGAGCAGCGCCCCATCCGCCCGCTCCATCATCCGGTTGACATTCGGCTCGGCATATTCATAGGTTGGTTTGCCGTTATAAAATTTCTCAAGAATAATTTTGAGCAAATTGACGGATGTCGCCGATGTCGTCGGCAGCATGATATGGCCGTCCGCGATCTCCCGCAGCGGCTTCTCGTGGAACAGCAGAATCGAGTTGACTTCGCCGTAGGCGCTGACCGAAAGATCCGGATAGAGCAAATAATTCTCGCAGCCTTCTCCGTAAGCAAAGGAGGAGATCGGCCCCATGTCGATGTTGCCGGCCGCCATTGCCCGGTTCAGAGAGGTGGGCACTTGCTCGATGATCTCCACTTCGGAGCTCTGCATCAGCTCCGGGAAATAATAATAGATCGGCCATACGTTGGTATAATTGATACGGCCGATGCGAATTTTAGGGTCAAGGTTATTCATTCGGTTCTCCCCATCTTCGGTACAAGGTATGCTCAATATCCATGCTATCCAGCACTTTACCCACCAAAAAATCGACCATCTCCTCCAAGGAGCGCGGACGATTATAGAAAGCGGGCATCGCCGGAATCATGCGCACGCCCATCCGAGACAAGGTGAGCATGTTCTCCAGATGAATGGCATGCAGCGGCGTTTCCCTTGGAACCAGAATTAATGTTCTTCCTTCTTTCAACATGACATCTGCTGTCCGTTCCAGCAAATTGTCCGATGAGCCGTGCGCGATCCCGGATAGCGTTCCCATCGAACAAGGGATGACGACCATCCCTCGTGTTCGAAAGGAACCGCTGGCAACGGATGCGCCGATATCGGTCACCGGATGATACTGATAAGTGCCCAGGCGGCCGCCGAAGTGCTCCTGCAGCGTCTCTTTGCGCTTCGCGGCGTTCCAGTCCAGCTCATCGTGCAGCACTCTCCAGCCGGCTTCCGTCACCATGAGGTGCACATCCAGCCCTTGATCGAGCAGTACCTGGCACAATCGCACGCCGTATGCCGCTCCGCTAGCCCCCGTCATGCCGACGACCCAGTTGCCGCGGCTCATGTATACTGCCTCACAAGCACATCCAGCAGCGTGAAGGCGAACATGACAAGGCTAAGCACGCCGTTCATCGTGAAGAATGCCGTATTCAGTTTGGACAAATCTTGCGGGGAAACCAGTCTGTGCTCCTTGTACAAGAGAACATAAGCGATCACAAGACCGATCAGATAGAACCAGCTCAAGTGTGTCATGAAAAATAAAGTGACCAAGCCTACAGCGGTCAGAACATGGAGAACGCGAGCCGTCGTCAACGCGGCCTTAATGCCGAAGCGGCTTGGCAAGGAATGCAAGCCTTCCTCACGGTCGAATTCCGCATCCTGGCAAGCGTAAATCAAGTCAAATCCGGCACTCCAGCAGACGACCGTTAAATAAAAGATGATGGAAGACCACGTGAATTGACCTGTCACGGCGATCCAGCCGCCAAGCGGCGCCAAACCCAGCGTCAAGCCCAGGAAAAAGTGGCATGTCCAAGTGAATCTTTTGGTATACGAGTAAAAGACAAGAAAAAACACTGCGATCGGCAGCAGTTTCATCGACAATGCACTTAAGTTCGAAGTAGCCCAGAAAAGCAAAACAAATGAAATGATAATATAAATAATAACTTGCGGGATGGAAATGAGGCCCGCGGGTATGGCGCGATTCTCCGTGCGCGGATTCTTCTTGTCGATCGCTTGGTCGATGACGCGGTTGAGCGCCATCGCGGCCGTTCTTGCTCCGACCATGGCCAGCGTGATCCAACCGATTTGCGCCCAGCTGGGCAGATGTCCGGCGAGTACAACGGAGCCGAGAATGGCTCCCATGAACGCAAACGGCAGTGCAAATACGCTGTGTTCGAATTTGATCATTTCCAGAAAAATTTTGAGTTTAGTAAACATATGCGAATTACTCCCCTGATTTCGTTTTCCCCTTGGTGCCAATATGCAAGGCTGCTACTCCGCCGGTAAGCGGGTAAGCCTGTACATGCTTTAATCCTAGGTTCGTAAAAATAGCAGCGAGTTGTTTGTGATCGGGAAAATGGATTAAGGATTCCGGAAGCCATTTGTACTGTTCGTACTTCTGGGCGATCAACTTGCCTAAGAACGGCAGCACGCGCTGGAAATAAAAATAATAAATCGACTTGAACGGCTGCCATGTCGGCTTCGAAAGCTCCAGAGACACAACCAGTCCTCCTGGCTTGACGACGCGCCGCATTTCGCGAATGACTTGCTCCAGATCCGGCACGTTGCGCAGGGCGAAGCCGATCGTCGCATAGTCGAACGTATTGTCGTCAAACGGAAGACTCATCGCATTGCCTTGGATCAGCTGGATTTGCTTGTCCAATCCGACTTGCTTGATTTTCTCAGCGCCGTAGTCGAGCATGTTCTGACTGAAATCCAGACCGACCATGCGGCCGGTTCCCGATGCCTGTGCCAGCGCAATCGTCCAATCGCACGTTCCGCAGCAGAGATCGATCGCCGTTTGCCCGGGCTGAACGTTCATCTTCTTCATCGTAAATTTGCGCCACGCTTTATGTCTGCGAAAGCTTAAAATGTTGTTCATCAAATCGTACTTCGGCGCGATGCTTTCGAAGACGGCATGTACGAATTCTTCTTTGGATTTACCTTGAGTTTTGGATTTTGTCATCGTCATCTGTCTGGTCACCTCAAATTTCTTCCAGCACTTTGGGCTGCTTCGCTAAAAATCGCAGGAACGGCTCGCCTATGTGAAACAGTTCACTAATTAGTTTGTCCGACCCCAGCTGCTGTACTTTGGACTGCAGCTGTTTGGTTTGAGCATCCAGCATCTCGTACAGCTGCGACGAAATATGATACTTATGCAGCAGCGTACGCACCTTCGCTTGATCCGTGTCCTCGGTTTGAAGCTGTTTGCGCTCTTCCTTCGTACCATGCTGCAGAATGTGCCAGAAGCCCCAACTGCCCATGAACGACGCCGCCGCGGATTCCATGCGGAATATTTCATCGAAAATAAGCTCGCATCTGGCATAACTGCGTAAAATATCCGGCCACGCCGAGTCATAGACCTCAGACATAAACTCAGAGAATGACAAAAACAGCTGAGATTTAATCTCCACCATCTGGTGAATGTAATCTTCTGCCGTTAATTTCAACTGCTTCATTTTCATGTACGTGGTCATCTTCAGCCGGTTCACTTCGCAAATCGCGTTAGCCAGCTGTTTGATCATGTCAATTTGGCCCGCTCCGGCAAGAAGATGGTAGAACCGGGAGCTGAAGTAATCGCCGGCCAGCACTTTCAATTGCCTGGATCTCGCCGCTTTCTTCTCTTTGATATCATTGGAAGCCGTGACGAGATCGTGGGTGTCCAGCGCCAGCTGAACGAGTGAGGTTGCTAACGTATACAACTCACTGGCGGAGCTAAGTTTACTGTTTCCGTTCAAGAAAGCAAACAACAGACGCGTGCGCAGCTCCGGAAAATTGGGCAAGTCTGTGTGAATTTGGATCATATCATATTCCGTGTACTGCTTGGCGATCTCTGGGATCCGATAAGAATTCATGCAAAAGCCTCCGTAACCGTGTGCCAAATCTCTTTCATGCCACTCTCTAAGATTCAATTCAAATTATTATATCATAACCCGTTGGCGGACGCACAACTAATTATAACGGATATCTTTGCTGCCATTTCGAGGTATAGGTGATGCGAAACCGGTTCTGCAGTTCTTGTTCGAGCTGGATCAGGCTGAGCTCACTGGGGCTCTTCTCCATATCCTTCCCAAATTCACGTTCGGCAACCATGGCCAGTACAAGCTGAGCCGACGTATTCTCCGAAACGTTGGCATAATCGATAACGCGAACCCATACTTGATTCACATTTTTCGTTTTTTGCAGCATCGTTTGCGCAATCGTATACAAATCCCTGTAAACCGTCGCGGAATCCGCATTCCGGGGCAAGCTCAAGTCAAGCGACAAGCGGGAAGCGCTCAGCTCCACCTTGCGGATGCGCAGCTGCAGCGGCACTTGTACGAGCAGATCCGGCAGGTTACGTTCCGTCAGATCCTGCGCGCGCTTGCTTGACCAACCCGCGGGCGCGCCCAGTCCCGTGGATGCATCCAATTGGGGGAGAATAGACAAACTAATGGCAATAATCGCCGATATCGCTATCATCAAGGTAATTCGCGTCGACCACTTCATGACAAAGCACCTCCAGCACATTGGACAAGAGCCAAACAGCTTGGCAGCACTGCATATGTGTTACAAGCTCTATACACCATTGTACAAACAAAAAAAGCAGGCTATGCCTGCTTTTGCAAATAATCCATCATTCTTCGGTATCGACCGTGCCGTACTTCGTCATGATGATCGCCTTGCCTCTGATCTTGACCGCTGAAGTGTGCTCGGTAAACTGAGCAATCATAACCTCGCCCTTGTCCAACTTCTCAGTATGATGAAAACGCGTATCTTGGCCGCGTGTTAATCCAATAACATGAACGCCGTTATCTTTGGCTTTAATGACGAAATATTCGTTGCCGTTCGTGTTCGGTTGATTCATTTTGCCCGTATCTTCCATTCCCATCCTCCGTTCTTGCCTTAAGGTCACATCTCTTACCTAATGATGCCAAAAAAAGCATCCCCAAGTCAACTAGCGTTAGACGGATATTTCTTGGGAGGACGATTGTACGCCTTGCTGGTAAAATCGTTTGAATTTGCCCGGGACGATCCGGGATGCGCCGACGCGAATCAAGAAATCCGCCAGCTTCACGGTGCCGTAGGCAAACAGCATGCCGGCAATCACATCGATCAGCCAATGAATTTGCAAGTACAGCGTCGAGAAAATAATGCAGGCGCAGTACGTCACCATCATGGTTTTGAAGATGCGGTCCTTCTCTCTAAGGGCCAGCAGCAGCATCGCAAAGGAGATGGAGGTGTGCATGCTCGGAAAACAGTTCATCGTTGCGACGAGCAGCGCGTTCTGGTCCGCGAACACACGATGCAGCAGGTCAGGCTGTTGGTTCACATACCATACTTCCCGCAGCAGTATCAAATTGTAAAAAGGCAAAATCAGCGGGAATTGCAGCATGTGCCCGGATAACGCGTAGGAGAGCATTTTCTTGACGCTCCGCGTCCAGAAGCTCCTAACGATGCAAATCCATAAGGAAAGCACGAAGCCGTAGTTGTATATCCACGCCATGGCCCGGTCCAGGAACGGATTCGCGATCCATCTGGCCCACCCGCCCGTATTCAGCGGAATCGCGTTCATATACGCATCCCAGTGCCACGGGTGGCGGTTATTCTCAAACATCCAATTGGCGATTCGCCACCAGAAGCCGTTGCCGGAGCCATAAAAATAAAAGAAGATGCCGAGCAAAGGAATGCCGACGACGAAAAAGCGCTTCCAATCCACGTCTACTTGATCCTTGCGGACACCAAGCAGACAGATTAGCAGTAAAATCCAGCATTCCTTGCTCCAATTGCCCACCACGCCGATGCGCCATACCAAATAGATCGAGGCGATGATGCCGAACATTGTCCAATCCTGCGATTTGACGAGCTCGTTCAATTTCAACTTTCTCAAGACTGTTCCCCCTATTATGTCTTAGCCTCAATTCTAACGATGGAACAAGCCCTTCATGAGAAAAAGACATCGAGCTTTCGATGTCTTTTCGTAATCGGAGTAACACGATTCGAACGTGCGACCTCACCCACCCCAAGGGTGCGCGCTACCAGGCTGCGCCATACCCCGTCCTTCGCTCAGTCTTACTCATTCACTTTGTTATTATAGTAGGAGATTTTGGAATTGTAAAGGCATTTTCTGCTAACGATAAATAAAGCCGCGACAGCATTTAGCGGCCACGGCTTTGTAGATATATAACGTTCGGACGTATGTAAAACGCAATTATTGAATGCCATCCTTAAGTGCTTTACCAGGTTTGAAAGCTGGAATTTTGCTAGCCGGGATTTCGATTTCATCACCAGTCTGCGGATTACGTCCTTTACGAGCAGAACGTTCACGAACTTCAAAGTTACCGAATCCAACGAGTTGTACTTTATCTCCGCCTTGCAGCGCTTCGGAAATCGCTTCGAAAACAGCGTCAACCGCTTTCGTTGCATCTTTCTTGGAAAGCTCAGAGGTTTCAGCAACCTTGTTAATCAATTCAGATTTATTCATGCCATTCACCTCCCCCCAAGATTTCTCACTTCCGTTACTTCCTGTTTTCACCGTTTCCTCAGAAAATATACATGATCAAATGAAAAAACGTTGATTTTCTTAGACTAAATGAACTTCGAAAGCAGACGAATAAATTCATAGTAATATACTACGATCTCAATTTCAAGTACGGATTTCCATTTTATGTGGGTATTTTTGCTATAAAACGACAAAAAACACTCTTTCGAGTGATTTTTTGTCTTCATTTTACAATATAATGGCAATTAACCCGCCAGAGCCTTCATTGATGATGCGTCCCAAAGTTTCCTGCAATTTGTAGCGCGCATTATCCGGCATTTGGGCAAGCTTCCCTTGAATGCCTTCCCGCACGATGGAGTGGAGCGATCTTCCGAAAATGTCCGACTCCCAAATTTTGAGCGGGTTATCCTCGAAATCCTGCATCAGATAGCGGACAAGCTCCTCACTTTGCTTCTCCGTTCCGATAATCGGCGAGAATTCGGACTCTACGTCCACGCGGATCATATGGATGGACGGCGCTGTCGCCCTTAAGCGGACGCCGAATCTCGAGCCTTGGCGAATGAGCTCCGGCTCATCGAGCGCCATCTCAGCCAGCGTCGGAGGCGCGATGCCGTAGCCCGTCGTCTTCACCATCTCCAGCGCTTCCGCGAATTGATCGTATTCCCGTTTCGCATGCGTGAAATCTTGCATGAGCTGCAGGAGATGATCCTTGCCGCGAATTTCTACGCCGACGACCTCGACCAAGATGCGGTCGTAGAGCTCATCCGGCGCGAAGAGGTCAATCTCGGCAACCCCTTGCCCCATGTTCAGACCGGCGAGCGCAGCCTTATCGATAAATTCATATTCAGCGAATTGACTGACAACTCGATCCACATCGCGCAAACGTCGAATATCTTGAACCGTATCGCGTACGGAATTTTCGAATTGAGTCCGCAGCCAGTGGTTCTCAGCAAGAACCATTACCCAGCTTGGCAGGTTCACATTCACTTCGTGAACCGGGAATTCGTACAGCACTTCACGCAGGACGGATACCATTTCTTCTTCGCCTGCATTGGCTACGCTCATCGTAACGACCGGCACATCGTAACGGCTTTGCAGCTCGCTGCGCAGTTCAAGCGCCGGCTCGCCATTCGGCTTCTGCGAGTTGATGATCACGATAAACGGTTTGCCGACTTCCTTCAGTTCATTGATGACTCTCTCCTCAGCCAGGACGTAGGAAGATCTCGGAATATCCGAAATCGTACCGTCGGTTGTTACCACAACGCCAAGCGTCGAATGCTCCTGAATCACTTTGCGCGTTCCGATTTCCGCCGCTTCCTGGAACGGAATCGGCTCGTCGAACCACGGTGTATTGATCATACGCGGGCCATTCTCGTCTTCATAGCCTTTGGCGCCATCGACTGCATACCCTACACAATCAACTAGCCGGACATTCACATTGAGTCCTTCGGCCACGGATATTTGAACCGCCGTGTTCGGTACGAACTTCGGCTCCGTTGTCATGATCGTGCGGCCAGCAGCGCTCTGCGGGAGTTCATCGGTAGCCCGGATCCTATCCGCTTCACTTTGAATGTTCGGAAGCACTACAGATTCCACAAAACGCTTGATAAAGGTTGACTTGCCTGTACGGACTGCGCCAACAACCCCCAGGTAAATGTCCCCTCCCGTTCGTTCTGCAATGTCCTTAAAGATATCCACTTTCTCCAAGAGAATCCCTCCTACAGTTTGGTCGTCAACTGACTTGAGACGGTTACAATTGACTACTCGTACATTCATTTGGACTAGTAAGAAATATATGTACTTTCGATAGAAATATGATAGATGCGCCATATCTTTTTTTTGGAGCTCATATTTTATGAAGCACATATGGCTTTCCTTATAGAACCATGCGCAGGGACGGTTGATCTGCGAGAGATCAAAGACTCATCACACCTGAAAAAATATATGAACGGAATAAGCATGATATTCTGAAAAATGAAAAAAACCTCTTACAGATTCCTGTAAGAGGTTTGCCATTATGGGGTAACTTGCGGAAGTGGCTGACTATTCTGCCAACGATAAGGCACGCTGCGAATCGGGACGAACAGCGTTTGGTTCACGAGTTGTTCACGCAAATCCTGCTCCGCCTTCAGTGTGCCGGCAAGGGACTTGTCTTGAATCAGCTTATGAATATCCATCGCATAATCGATACTGACATCCCCTGTCTGTTTATTGACCAGATAGGTTATGAGGTTCTGCCGGTTATAGACCGATTTGATCTCCGGCGCTTTCATTCCGAGTTTATCGAAATCTACATAATCGAACGCCTCATTAATAGCGATGCCTGCAGGCAGATTGCCGTTATGGCTGACTTTGTAGTCATTAATCTTCTTCTGCACGTCGTCTACGCTCTGGTAGGCCGATAAATCCATCAATTTCACGGTAGGCTTCGTCTCCGGATCCACGAGCACATACAGGAATATACCGCCGCTCTCAAACGCATTGGCCGGGACGGCGCTCAAATAGTTCGCTTTCGTCAATTTGGCGAAATCAATCACATATTTCTCATAGAGCGGTGTGCTCATATCGCTATTTTTGATCGGCAGCACGCCGTGTTTCTGGTGGTAGAGATCAACCGCCTGTTGAACGACCGTAATGAATTCAGCCGGGTTGATCTGATTTTCTTTCCGCAGTTCCTTCGGGTAGGCGCATCCGCTAAGCAGCAGGAGCACACTCAAGATCAGCCCAACCCATGTGCCTCGCCCGAGGCAGCTTGCCATTTTCACGATTCCATCATCCTATCTCGGTTACTAAAATAAATCGTCATCCTCAGCGGCTTGTCTAGCAAGCTGTGCGCGAATGGCCGCCTTAAGAGGGTCCTCCGGTATCGTCACCTCTACGGAGCCTGTGACGCGGGCCTGGCACGCCAGCCTGTAGCCCTCTTCGGCCCCTGAGCCAAGCTTCAGCCGCTCATTCACATTCATCGGCGCGAGTCCGCTGCCGGCGGGATCGCTCACCTTCACCTTGCACATGAGACAAGCCGCCTTGCCCCCACAGCGCGTACGGATGTGCACCTTCGCTTTGCGCCCCGCGTCCAGCAGCGTCGTACCCGCCCGGACGCCGATTTGTTTGTTATCCGGCCAAAAATGTACAATCGGTCCATTCATCTGGTTCACCTTCTTGTCTGCGTTCATCCTGATCCGTCAGAGTGAATCTATCAACCGATCCAATTCTCTTCGAAACGGTGTACCCCAGCTGTTTCTTTCAAGCAAATCATGTAACGCCTGCATATGCTGCTCCGGATACTGGCGCATCGTTCGATAAATAGCTTCATAACGGTCCGGCCGGTTGCGGAGAATGTTAAACACCAGCTCGTGCGCGAGCGGCATCACCCGCAGCTCTTGCCCGCCGATCTCAGTATGGCCGCTATGCCGTTCCCATAAATAGGCCGCTTCCACTTGATACGACGACTCCAGCGCCTGCACTTTGAAATCGCCAACCACCTCAACAGGGTGGCCGTCGATCTGATAGTGGCTCAAAATCGATGCGTAGATCGGTGTTCGGCTGAAAGCCGGCGTGTCGGTCGAATAGCGCTGCAGCGCGCGGTGAATGGCTTCAACATCGTGCACATCCACATAGATATCCAAATCCCTTGGACTTCTCCCGATATCGACCTGATGCATCAAAAGTCCGCAGCTGCCACCGATAAGCCAGCGTACGCCAGGAACTTGCTGTAATTGTGTATGAATGGCCGTAATCGCTTCGAATAACGGTTCCAACAGGACCAAGTTGCCCACACCTTTCAGGCATTATTTGTTAGAAATAAGGCTTATGCGTAACGGAAATACGGCCTGCTTGCTTCACGATGCATTGGCAGGCCAGCCGGTACCCCTGTTCGATTTCTTCCGGCTCCAGGCGGTCCTCCTCCGCTTCGGAAGGCAGCGACAGCAGCTCCCGGCCTTCGGCGACATAGCAGCGGCATCTGGCGCAAGTCCCGCGCGTGCAGGAGAAGCCCCACTCCACATCCGCTTTCAGGGCATGATCGAGAATGCTTAAACCGGGATCCGGCTCTATCGTTTTCTGTGTTTTGCGTGTTTTCAATTCCAGCATGCAAGAATTCCCTCCAAGTTAGAACAATGATAGCAGCATGTATAACAGAATGGGGATAAAGAGGAAAAAGGCGATGGTCGACAGTACGGCTCGGACCCATCCTTTGGTACGCGTTCTGGCGTACGAAATCAACAACGATGCGACAACCATCAAGCCGATGGCTACGAAAGACGCCCACATTTTGTCCAAACTTGACATATTTTTGACTCCTTATGTATAAATCTGCGAATTGAATCACCAGTAAGTATAGCATAGGATGAGAAAAAAAGCATAAAGGGCAGCAAGCTCCCCTTCATGCTTTTTATTTTTTGCCCATCATCATATTCATCAGCTGCTGCATGTTGTTCGAGTCCAGCTTGGAGCTCTTCACCGCTTGAATAATATCATTCACCGTTTCTTCGGGGACTTTCACGTTCACCAAGCTGGATACTTGCTTGATTAACTGACGGAGCTGAGCATCGCTTTGCAGTGTAGAAGGTTTCACACCGCTGGCCAGTCTCTCGATATCTTTAGGTGATACGGATTTACCCGTTTTCTTCTTGACTACGTTCAATACGTCCTTGGACATATCTTTGTTTGCCAAATGTGCCGCCTCCCTATACCTGATAAGAACTAAAAGCTTATACGGTATAGTATGAGGGCAATCCGGTTGTGGTGTAGGCTACTTCCACACATTTGTGAGCGCGTCCGTGGCCACTTCCTCGAGCTCATGCGTTCGGACGCGCCCCATCAGGTCCTGCGCCGCAAGCTGCGGCGATTTCCCTTCGAACAGCACCTTGTACAGCTCATCGGTAATCGGCATCGTCACATCGTATTTGCGCGACAGTTCATAGGCGGCCTTCGTCGTCTTCACGCCTTCGACCACCATGCCCATTTCCTGCAGCACAGCCTCCAGCGGCGTCCCCTTGGCCAGCTTGTTGCCGGCACGCCAATTCCGGCTGTGCTGGCTCGTGCACGTTACGATCAGGTCGCCGATTCCGGCCAAGCCGGCAAAGGTCAGCGGATTGGCGCCCATCGTCGTACCCAGCCTGGCGATCTCCGCCAAGCCCCGGGTAAGCAGCGCCGCTTTGGCATTGTCTCCGAAGCCCAGTCCGTCCGTCAGGCCGGCCCCCAGCGCGATGATGTTCTTAAGCGCCCCGCCCACTTCAACGCCGGCTACATCCGGGTTCGTATAGACGCGGAAGTACGAATTGATCATCAGATCCTGCGCCGCCTCCGCCGCCGCCAGATCTTGGGCGGCAACGACGACGGTCGTCGGACATTGGCGGATCACTTCCTCGGCATGGCTCGGACCCGACAGCACGACGAAACGGCTTGCGTCCATATCCGGCAGCTCATCGGCAAGCACCTCGGTCATCCGTTTGAGCGTACCGGTTTCGAAGCCTTTGGTCGCATGGACCAAGAGCGCATCCGGCTTCAAATAAGGACGGATTTGCGAAGCGACATCGCGCATGCCGGATGAAGGAACGACCAGAATAATCGTGTCCGCTCCTTCTACCGCCTCCTGCAGCGATGTGGTCGCAACGATCAACGGGGATAAGTCTACATCCGGGAGAAAGCGGCTGTTGCGGTGCTTCTCATTAATCTCTCGGACTTGCTCCTCGTTCCGCGACCATAAGAGCACCTGCTTCCCATTATCCGCGAGTACCGTAGCGAGCGCCGTACCCCAGCTGCCGGCTACCAGAACAGATACTTTACTTGACATGGTTACCACTCCTTCACTTATGTAAGCGGACGCTCTCGCCCGTCTATGCTCGCTTCTGGCCGAGCTTGTTCTCTTTGCCCTGGACGAGCTTCACAATGTTGGTCCGGTGGCGCAAAATCGCAAACGCGCACAGCAAGATGCTGATCCACAGAATTGGCAGCGGTCGATCCATTCCCCAAATAAGAAAAGGTAAAAGTGCTGTTAAAATAAGGGAACCGAGCGATACGAATCGGGTGATCGCAATGATGACAATGGCCGTCAAGCCGGCAATTAACGTCGGAATGAAGCAGAGGGTCGCCATAACGCCGATCGTTGTAGCAATTCCCTTGCCGCCGCGGAAACCGAAGTAAACCGGCCAGTTATGGCCGACGATCGCAGCTAATCCGCACAGTACGCGGATCCATATATCATCCGGGCCGGGAGCCGCCCATATGCCGAGGCATACGGCGGCAACGCCCTTCAGGGCATCCAGAAGCAGCACCAGGATCGCCGGTCCTTTGCCAAGCACCCGCAGCGTATTGGTCGCGCCCGCATTGCCGCTGCCATGCTTGCGGATATCGATGCCCTTGAACCATTTCCCGAATAAATAACTAAAGCTGATGGATCCGAGTAAATAACCAACGACGATTGTTAGGATGGAAACTGTAAGCACCTTGTCACATCTCCTATTCTTTGTCCGATGACTTTCTGCGGCTCAGGATACGAATCGGAGTTCCCTCGAAACCGAAGGCTGCGCGAATTTTATTATCCAAATACCGCTCGTATGAAAAGTGCATGAGCTCAGGCTCATTCACAAAGAGCACAAAGACAGGAGGCTTCACCGCTACTTGTGTAACATAGTTAATGCGCAGACGCTTTCCTTTGTCCGTCGGCGGCGGATTGTATGCCACAGCATCGGAAATCACATCGTTCAGCAGATGCGTCTGAACGCGAAGCGCATGATTTTCCGCTACTTGAACGATCACCGGCAGCAATTTATGCAAGCGTTGGGTTGTTTTAGCCGAAACGAAGACGATCGGCGCATAACTTAAGAACAGGAAATGGTCGCGGATGGTCTGCGTAAAGTGCTGCATCGTTTTATCGTCCTTCTCGACGATATCCCATTTATTTACGACAATGATTACCGCTTTTCCTGCTTCGTGCGCATAGCCGGCGATGTGTTTGTCCTGGTCGATGATGCCGTCTGCCCCATCGATTACAACGAGTACGACATCCGCACGTTCGATCGCTTTCATCGCCCGCATGACGCTGTATTTCTCCGTGTTCTCATACACCTTGCCCCGCTTGCGCATGCCGGCGGTATCAATAATGACGAACTTCTGCCCGTCCCGCTCGAACGGCGTATCGATGGCATCGCGGGTCGTTCCCGCTACGTCGCTTACGATAACCCGCTCTTCACCTAAGATGGCGTTAGTCATCGAGGATTTGCCCACATTCGGCCGCCCGATAAGGGCAAATTTAATAACTTCTTCGCCGTACTCATCGTCCTGCTTGTCCGGGAACAACGCGCAAACCGCTTCCAACAGGTCGCCGATCCCGATCCCGTGAGAGCCCGAAATGCCGATCGGATCACCGAAACCAAGCGCATAAAACTCATAAATATCGTCTTGACGAGCCAGGTTGTCGACTTTGTTCACCGCAAGGACAACCGGTTTCTTGGAACGGAACAACAGCTGCGCCACTTCTTCATCCGAAGGAGTCACCCCAGCCTTGGCATCTACCATGAAAACAATGACATCCGCTTCCTCGATGGCCAGCTCGGCCTGCACGCGAACGGATTTGAGAATCGCATCTTCGCCGTCAATTTCAATTCCGCCTGTGTCAATCACGCTGAACGAGGTGTTCAGCCATTCGCCAACCCCATAGAGCCGGTCGCGAGTAACACCTGGTTTATCTTCCACAATCGCAAGACGATCGCCTACGATCCGATTGAAAATAGTGGATTTGCCGACATTCGGTCGGCCTACAATAGCAAGCACTGGTCTAGCCACTTCATATTCACTCCTTCAAAATTCCATGATCAGCCATGGAAAAATACGCAACTTACATCATAACAAAAAAGACACGGCTTGGCTAATCTCTTTTGTGACTTTCCGTTATGAATTTCATCATGACATTGCCGGCTCAGGAGTGCTTGACCAGAATGATCGTACCGTTTTTCAAATCATGGGCATTGGCATCCAGGATTTTCTCCAACGAGAACGCCATTCGCTGAAGGTCGTCTTCCTGATCCACCGCGAAGATAGGCGCCCCCCCGCCAACCCGATCCTTCGTCAGTGTAACGATAGCGAGAATCTGGGACATCGCGCATCAAGCCTCCTTCTTTTTATTGACACCTGCTTCAGACGGCATACGTACGGCACTTTCCAACACGGGGACCCGGTGCAGGGCGATGAAGGTTTTATCCGGATCCTTCTCCTGAGGCAGCAGCAGGACACCGAGGTTACCGGTATTCATATCCAGCTTGGCCATAGGACGCAGAGCGGGCTCTCCTTCGTCGCGATAGGCGCCGAACAGTGTCGAAATATCGTGGAGAATCGCTTGCCGTTGGCCAAGATTCGCCAAAGTCACCCGAGCGTTGCGATTTTTGGGCTTAACAAGATAGCCTAACCCGTGTTCAGCGATGAGCGACTGGCTATCCTTCAGCCCGACGTTCATAATATAGATGGAACCGACATAGAGATCGGGACCGTCCAACCGGACGGGCACGGGTTCGATATCGGCAATTTCCCCCAGCTTCTTCCCCGACTTGAAATTATTCGCGATCCAGATGGACAGCACACCGGCCAAAACTCCCCAATACCAGGCGAATAAGATGCTGAAGAGAGACCCCAGGAAGGACGAGAAAATGACGAGGTAATTGCGTCCCTCGAAGACCATTGCGATCCCTTCGATATAAGCAGCCCCGCGGGGCACAAGCTCCAGCTCATCGATCTTCGATAAACTTTGTCTCTCCATATTGCGGACATCCCGAAACTGCTGCGCGGCTAGAGACAGGAACGTTACCGCCGTATAATTTTTGTCGAGCAGCGCTGGTACGGCCACCGCCCCAAGCCCGGCAGCGATAACGCCGAGTGAAATGTGGATGATTTTCCCATGCGGATACGTAGGGTATTGCCGGTAGTCCGTTCTCAGCATATTAAGCCGAGCCAAAATACCGAAAATGACACCGATGACGATGCCGATTGTATAACGATGCGAATAAAACCAATCCATTTACTTTCGCCAGCCTCCTTTGCGCTCGAACCAACTCCGTATGAAACTTTTGCAGCCGTTATATATGGCTTGAAGAATGATGGTCACCGTTCTGGCTGTAAACACAGAGAGCCACCATTGATCCTGGAACACCGTGTGGCCTAACTCGTGATAGCCCCCGACCGGATGAATGCCCGCTTGATACATGTCGCCCAGCAAATAGCCGATCGAGAGGGTGGCGATCTGCTCCAGCGCGCTGCGCTGCAGAAAGACGACAATGAATGCGAGAAGCAGGGCGACATCCCAATCCGAATTGCGAACGATGAGAATCGGATCCATGGCCAGCAGCTGCTGCAGCAAAAAGTGGAGTGAACCTAGCAGAAGTCCGATCGATAGCAAATGCAGCTTATGTATGAATCCTTGCGTTACGACGAGAATGCCGATAGCTATGAGAAAAACGAGCACATAGACGACATGCACATGCACGTGCTTAAAGGTTACAGAAAAGTAAGAACCTGCCACCCATAAGACAAAAAAAAGAAGCATTCCCTTATGCGATATACTTCCGATGTACAGCTCCTTCCATCCGCTGGCAAACAAGATGAGCGTGATACAAAGGAGAATGAGAGACAAATAACCGGAGTTCATAATCTGACCACCCTACTATGTATAGACAAGCGCAGCGCATGCCGCCGCCGGCCTGCGGATCTGCAGGTTCCCTCCGTTCATGAGAGGGAAGCACCGCCTGATCCTTAGTATGGCAATCTTTTGATTATTTACTCTGGTTCGCTCTATCTGCGTATGAAGTTATGGAGATGCCGCGAGCCCTGCACCATTCCGCCGTTTCGCCCATGATCACAACCGGACATCGGGATAAATCGCGGATCGTCGGCGCACCTAATGCTGTCATAATAAGAATAAGTCCATGATGCAATTCATCTGCAAATTGGTGCAGCGCATCCGCCCCTTCTTCGCGCAGCACCTTCAGGAAGGCGCCTGCCATACCCACGGCTGAGGCGCCGAGGGCAAGCGCTTTGGCCGCTTCCAAAGCGTTCGTAATGCCGCCGGAAGCGATCACCCCGCCAGGCGGATAAACGGTCAGCGACTCCAGCAGCGCGACGCTCGTCGGCGTTCCCCAGTCGTTCAGCCATTCCATGGCGGCCGGACGTCTGGCATTCTCAATAGCGGCGAAATTCGTGCCGCCGGAGCCGCCGACATCGAGTATCCGCACGCCGATGTCCTGCAGCTGTTTGGCGTTCTCCTTCAAGATGCCGAAGCCGACCTCCTTGACGATGACCGGTACGGGAGCATGATGGACGATCGCTTCGATCCGCTTCAGCATGCCGGTGAAGCTGCGATCCCCTTCCGGCATAATCAGCTCCTGCATCACATTGAGATGGATTTGCAGCGCATTCGCCTCTATCATCTCAATAGCTCTCAACGCTTGATCGGCCGTTGCCTCGCTTCCCAAATTCGCGAACACGATCCCCTTCGGGTTCTCGCGTCTCACAACCTGATAGCTTGAGGCCACCTCGCTATTTTTGATAGCCGACATTTGCGAACCGACCGCCATCGCCAGCCCCTTCTCTCTCGCCATGACGGCAAGCTCGCGGTTAATGCTTTCCGTCTCCTGGGCTCCCCCGGTCATGGCATTAATCAAAATCGGCGAACTCATAATGAGATCGCCGATTTGGGTCTTTAATGACATGTGATCCGTGGAAGTCTCAGGCAGACAGTTATGCACAAGCTTGATATCCGACAGCCCTTGCTGTCTGGATTGTCCAAGCTCCAGCGCGTAATGGACATGCTCCATCTTGCGTGAAATGCGCATTGCTATGGTCCCCCTAAACGCCATGTCTCACTTATTTTTTGAATTTGGACAATTTGTCGCCGAAACGTTCGCCAAGTGTCAAGGACATACCTTGGTTGCTCAAGGATACGTTCTCGTTGCCGGCGATTTCTTTCTGATGGCTTGCTGAATTACCGCGGTCACGGTCGCCTCTTGGTTGTCTTTCTCTTTCCGGCTTAGCGGAAGGAGCCGCTGCTGCAGGTGCTTCAGGAGCTTCCTCTGTTTCTTTGATGCTCAGGCTGATGCGTTTCTCTGCTGCATTGATTTCCAAGATTTTCACTTGCACTTCTTGGCCTTCTTTGAGCACTTCATGCGGCGTGCCGATGTGGCGGTGTGCGATCTGGGAAATATGAACCAGACCTTCTACGCCAGGAGCCACTTCAACGAATGCGCCGAATGCCGCAAGGCGTTTCACTGTACCCGTTACGATGTCGCCTGCATTGAAATCGGACTCAACTTTGGACCAAGGGCCAGCTTGCGTTGCCTTGATGCTCAGGCTGATTTTGTCGTTCGCAGGATCCAGCTTAAGCACTTGGACCTTCACTTTGTCGCCTTCTTTGACAACGTCGGAAGCTTGCTCTACATGGTGCCAAGCCAATTCGGAGATATGTACAAGACCGTCGATCCCACCGATATCTACGAAAGCGCCGAATTGTGTCAAGCGTTGAACCGTACCGTCCAATACTTGGCCAACTTGAAGACCTTCGATGATTTTCTTTTTGTTCGCTTCGAACTCCTCATCCAGCACATCTTTCTGGGAAAGGATGACTTTGTTTTTCTCGCGATCGACTTCTTTCACACGCAGACGCAGTGTACGGCCTTTGTAAGAAGAGAAATCTTCAACGAATTGACGCTCGACCATGGAAGCAGGCACGAAACCGCGCACGCCGATATCCACAACCAGACCGCCTTTGACAACTTCCGCTACGGAAGCTTCAATAATTTCTTTGCTGTCCAGCTGACCTTGCAATGTTTCCCAAGCTTTTTCGTTATCCACGACACGTTTGGACAGAACCAAAGTTTCTTTGGCGTCGTTGATCGAAACCACTTTCAATTCTACTTCTTGTCCAAGCTGAACCGCTTGCCCTGCATCGTCCAGGCTTACAGAAGAAAGCTCGCGAACGGGAATCACACCATCGTATTTATAACCGATATCCACGAAAGCTTGATCTGCGTCAACCTTTACGATTTTACCTTTGACGGTAGCGCCTTTCTTCAGAACGGCAACATTGTTCATAGCATGCTCCGCTTCTGCTTGTGATACGGCTGTTTCTTGCGCTTCTTGCGTTTGATCTTGAACTTTTACTTCATCTGACATGAGATTAGCCTCCTCTTAGTACAACCAACAAGAAATAATTTATGAGTCACAAAGCAGTATGTAAGCTTCTACTCTGTTTCAAACACATTCAGGACTACCATTCGCTTGTAAAGTTAGTATAATTCCAAGCTTTCATTTCCATACATGAAGTTTAAGCTTTGCTATATTCACGATGTAAACGGCGAATTTCTTTCATAATAGCGTCAGTCGCAAGTTCCAAATCTTCCGAACTTGCTCCTTCATAAGCGCTAAGGTCCAGCGGTTTGCCATACACGATGGTCATGCGGCGAAATAAAGAATAATTGCCGACAATGGCCACGGGAACGACCGCTGCGCCAGCTTTCAGTGCGAGGCTGGCAGCCCCCTTCTTGCCCATTCCCCCGGCATTGCTACGGGTACCTTCCGGGAAAACGCCTAACATATTGCCATCGCGAAGCAATTGCACGGCGAGGCGTATCGATTCCCGGCTAACGCCTCCGCGTTTGACGGGAAAAGCGCCAACCTTCGCAATGATGGAGCCCAGCACCGGAATGTCGAACAACTCGGCTTTCGCCATGAAGTGAACTTTCCGCTTCAGCGGAGTACCCAAGAACGGCGGATCCAGCAAGCTGGTGTGGTTGCCGCAAAGCACGACCGCCCCGCGCGCAGGAACATTCTCCATCCCGATTGCCCGCATGCGGAAGAATAAAGTGAATAAGCAGCGAAATAAGGCCCTGCCGATGCGGTACAGCATCTTATTTGCCACCTCCGACTTTGTCTTTGCAAAGCCCAAGGATTTCGTCCACAACTTCTTCAATCGTCATTGAGGTGCTGTCCATTAACACAGCATCATGAGCTTGTCTAAGCGGCGAAATCTCTCGTTCTTGATCCAATTGATCGCGACGAGCGATATCCTGTTCAAGTTCGGCCAACGTCATCGTGCATGTCCCGCTGCTCTGCATTTCTTTGAAGCGGCGTTCTGCGCGTTCCTTCACGGAGGCCGTCAGAAAGACCTTGATCTCCGCATCGGGCATCACATGCGTGCCGATATCCCGGCCGTCCATCACGACGCCCTTGGAACTGGCCATTTCTTGCTGAAGCTTAACGAGCAGCTGGCGGATTGCGCCATAACTGGCGATGCGGGACACATGGTCGGTGATGTTCGTCATGCGAATCGCTTTGGTCACATCGACGCCGTCAACGAAAACCTGTTGTCCTGTCTCTCCGGGGATGAGCTCGATCTTCATACGGCTTGCCAAAGCAGCCACTTCGGCTTCTTGATCAGGTTGCAGCCCTTCTTGCTGTACTTTCCATGTTACTGCCCGATACATGGCTCCCGTATCCACGTAAACGAATCCAAGCGCTCCGGCTACTAACCGAGCGATGGTACTTTTACCGGCTCCAGCAGGTCCATCGATGGCAATATTGAACTTTTCCAAGCTGCTGTTCCTCCCACCATACTTCACAATACCTTACGAACAAAAAAGCAGGCACTGCCTGCTAATTGATTCAAATTATACCACACTACATAGGTAGATGCAAAACTTGGCGTGATAATAGATTCGTATTCTGTATGCCTATGAGCGCTCCCCCTTCTCGTTCTGAGGCAGGATATAAGGCTTCCCCTCGAGCGGTTCAACCCGAGTAAAATGTTTGCGCACGTAAGGAATTTGCAGCAGCGCCTGAATGCATAGCAGCGCAACGAAAAAAACGAGCGCGGTCCGGATGATCATCTTCTCTACTTTGGCGGAGAAGAGGATAAACAGCTGCTCGTAGGACTTTGACTTGGAATCGTCGGACATTGGAAGATTCACCTGCTCGTATAGGCATTTTGCTTGGTAGTATGCCCATGCCGAGACGAATTCATGCGTTTATCTTTTGCGGAAATCCATCTGACGCTCGAAGCAGAACCGGATAATCTTCTGACGGTCGCGGTCGGTTATTTCGACGAAGCTCAGCATCCCCAGCAGCTTGCCCGTATCCATCGGCTTCACACGCACAAATTCGCCTGTGAAAGGAATGTGCTCGATGCTGCCATTCTTATACGTGACAAGCAGCCAGCAGGCAACGGCGGCGCCTACGCCAATCGGCACCTGGCCGTCGTATACGAATGAAATGCCGCCGCCTCCCACGTCTTCTGTCACGCCAATGAACTGAATCTGCGGGGAAAGCTTGACCGCAATTTCCAGTTCGGCCGGCACCCGCAAGAAATTTCGGCGCTGAACCTGGGTAATCGCTTCGGGCTCGGGTTTGCGCAGCTCGATAAGACGAATCACATCCCGCCGCTCACCGATCACCGATGTGGTGAAATAATGCTTCACGCCTCCTTGACCGATGTAAAACGTGCTCAGCTCATCGCCGTGATGCAGCTTCTTAAGCCGGCCTGTTGTCTCATTCATCGGAATTTCGATCACTATCGCGTTATCCGTTACATCCGCAATGCGGGATTTGTATTCAATTTTGGACTCTTCATCATCAATGCTGTTGATTTGGATATGTAAGATCTGATTGACCTTGGGCAGCAATTTCTGCACCTCCGCGACATAATATGACACAATTATACCACGTGGCTTTCATTTGAATAGCATAAAAAAGAAGCGTGGCGCGAAGCCCGCTTCTTTCGCTCATCATTTGGCCGCGTCGGCAGCGGCTTTCGCCTGCTCCGGACGGACGGTCTCGATCTTCTCTTCCACTCCCGAATCCGCATTGATGTAGACACGGTAGATGTTATTGTTCATGGTTCCCGTAAACTCATGACAGAACACTTCTTCGTCGAGCTCGTTATTGATTACTGCAAGCGACTCGCTTGACACCTTCATTTTCGGGCTAAGCTGTTTGCGCGCTTCGGCCGCCGTAACCTTAGGCTGCGGAATGGTGCGCTCCTTCTGGCCGAACAGATAGTCCGACGCCTGAAGGCCGAGCACTTCCAGCGTATCGAGTGCCACCTTGACACTTAACTGCTGCGGATAAATCGTAACATCCTTCTGGCGTTTGGCGAACACAATGTTCGCGATGTTCTGGTACTGGTCGTAGCTGACTGCGCTCATATCTTTATATTCATGCCCGTCCAGAAACTCGTTGGCGACATCGCGCGCTTGCCGCAAGTCATACTTGGTCTCTTTCACATCGCGCGGCCTCATAAAGTAAATGAGCTGGCCGCCCTTCTTCGAATAGTCCAGCTGCACGTTGTTGGGGCTGCCGTCGCTGCCCGGAACGACGACGGAGAAGCTTTGATATTCGGGAGCGCCGCCGCCGTTCTCCACGATCTGCATGCCCGACGTATCGTTCAAACCGAGGAACTGCGCAGCTTTCTGCTTGATTTGATCAGCCGTCATATCGTTGCCGGAGAGCATGCTGATATTTTTTTTGGAAAAGACGCTCAAGCTGCCAGGACCCCAGTTCAACTCTTCGTAAGCCCCGACTTTTTTGTCCACGACGGTGAAGCCGTCGATAATCGCGTTATCGTGCACTTCATTCTCGGAGGCCAGCGCCAGCTCCACATCCATCCAGCGCAAGTTGTTCGCCATCACTTTATCCTGAACGCCGCGAATTTCATTCGTAATTTCAGCCGAATGCGTATACAGCGCGTTCAAGGTTTTCATTTCGTCTTCAGTCAGCGGCTGCTTGGTCATATCGCGAACGGACATCCGGTAGGAGAAATTCGCCATATTCGCTAGAAAATCTTCCGTTTTATTGAACGGAAGCAGCGTCAGCGGCAGTTGTGTAATGTCACTCTGCGCCTGGCTGGTCAGCCGCCACACATTAACAAGACCTTTGCGGTAAGAAGGCTCCGACGTTGAGTTCACTGCAAGCGTATTGCCCAGCTCCGTGTGCAGCTTATCCATGTGAAAGGAGAGGTCGTGGAACGCCCGCTGATACTGATTTTCCGCTTTGATCAATATCGTATTTTTCTCCTGATGCTCCAAGTACCCCCACACCCCAACGCCGATCAAAGCGAGAAATAGGAATGGAAACATAACAATGCTTAATCTTTTATACACGCGAATACTCCTTTCATTCCCTAACTTGCGCTTAGTTTTTGCGCGGGAAGACAGGTTTATACAAGAATGACAACAAAAAGAGGCCTATTCGTAAAGAATGGCCTCTCGTTATTCCTCGGTCTCCACTTCAAAATCCTGTTCGTTGCTGCATATGCATTGGCGAAATCCGGTTTCGATTTTGCCCTTTTCCTTCTTTCCTTTGAGGACGAACTTCTCGCCGCATTGGCGGCAGCGAATTTTAACTTTCACGCGTGTTGTCGACATGTACACCCTCCCGAACGGCTTCCGGTCTCCAGCCAGGAATTACCATCTATACCGTTCAGTATTGCCCACTTTTGCTCACTTTAATCTTGTCGTCCCTCGAAGCTATGCGCAGCGGCGAGTGTGCGTTCGCTCGGTCAACCCGCCAAATCGTGCGAATCCATAGAAACGCCATGACCGGGATGATGGCCCAGACCCAGTTCTGTGTGAACAACAGCAAAATATAATCGAACAACCCATGCCAGAAAATAGGCAGCAGCAGCGAGAACCATAAGTATCTCCGGGCCTTATGCGGGACGAATTTCGCTTTCCCCAAATAGTAGCCCATCATGACGCCGAACAGCGCATGCGCCGAAACCGGAAGCAGAGCGCGAATCATGAGCGCCGAGAACGAAGTGGCATGGAGGAAAGCATAAATGATGTTCTCCAACGTCGCATAACCCAGGCTGACGGCAACGGCATAGACAATACCGTCATAGGGTTCGTCGAAGGCCTCATGCCTGAAAATCAAATGATACAGTACGAACCATTTCAGAAACTCCTCAACGCCACCGGACAGAAGAAAGGAAGAGATGAAGGTTCCCTCGCCAAACTCTTCAATCAACGCACGCTGCAGGACCATCGTTGGATAAACGAGCAGAACACCGAATACGAACATTCGAATGACCAAATGAATCGGTTCCGTTTCGTATCGGTCCTTTAAATAAAAGTAAGCGAGCAGTGAGAGTCCGGGGGCTATGGCTGCTAGGATAATCGGCAGTGCTTGCATGGTGCGGCTCCCCCTTTCGCTTCAGACAATCGATTCGCATTCATACGGAATGTCACCTAACATTATAACATGTTCCTATGACATCGCCATGCTTTATTCCGTAAACAAGGCACGATCATTATGGAAAAGCAGCGGAATATTCCCTGTTGTGCCATTGCGGTTCTTCGTCAGAGCCAGCGAAATCGCTTGCGCATCCGCCACCTCCGCTTGTCCCGGCTGCATGATCATGACCACATCCGCTGACGCCTGAACGCGGTCAGGGACGTTCCCCTGGCCCAGCTCCAAGGCGGTCGCCGCAATAATCGGGCAATCCCACTCCCGCGACCATTGCTTGAGCGTATAGGCGATTGCCGCTTGCTGCTGCTGCCAGGTCAGGGCCGCGGCACCCTCTCCAGCCGGGATTCGCTGCAGATGATCGATGAAGATGACCGGCTCTTTGCCGACGATTAAGGCGATTCGCTCAATGGAGGCCGCCACCTGATCCAACGTTGTATTCATCGTACACTCCAGCATCCAGAGCATTTTGGAGATTCGCCCATACTGCTTGTTCGCTTCCGCCACTTGCTCCGGATCCACTTTCCCGCCCAGCACCTTCTGCGGTTCGACGCCAAGGATCCGCGCGATGCTGCGGGACCACAATTCGAAGTTCGTCATGTCCCAAGAGACATAGATAACCGGTGTCTCCTCAAGAGCGATATGATCCGCCATCTGCTTGAGCAGCATGCTTTTGCCGATCGCGCCTGCGCCGGCCAGCAAATACAGGCCGCTGCCGAAGCCGCCGAAGAGCAGATTGTCCAGCTTGGCAAAGCCTGTACGAATGCTGGCCACTTGCCCCCGGAACCGCTTCATATATTCCTCCAGATAGACGGTACTGTTCTTATTATCCGGCGCTACCGGAGCCAGCATCGCTTCTTCCACCGATTGCTGGACTAAGCCGAGGAAAGCCTCCACCGGATTTTGCGCACGTACGAAAAGATCGTTAATATCGCGAATCGTCTCCGGCAAGGAGATGATGTAGGTCTCGTTCCCCTGCTCCCGCAGGAGCGCTTCAATACGTACGGATTCTCTCCGGCCGGAATCGTCATTCCCCATACAAATATAGACGCGCTTCCCTGTGAATAAAGCCAGATGATGCTCCTTAAACACCCCGTTGTCCGGCACGCAGACGGAAGGAACTTTGGCCTGCGTCAGAGAGAGCACATCGAAGATCCCGTTGCACAGGATGACTTCATCGGATTCTTCAAGCGCCTGATAATTGAACAAAAATTGATCGAGCCCGTACAGCGCTTTGTACTTCGGCTCTTTGTTGTCAATCGACCGTCCGATCAAGTCGACAATCTCGCCGTCGTAATTCCGGACGGGAATGATAACACGGTGCTCGAAATAATCCCCGAGCTGATTCTGATCGACATAGAAGCCGATCTTGCCGATTTCGAAACCGATTCGATACGTCTGCGCCGTGTCCTCGGTAATTCCTCTTCTGTGCAAATAGAGATAAGCCTCTTCACGCATCTGTTTCTGGTAATAAGTCAGCAAACTATCCAAATCAACCGCGGCTAAAGTAGGCGCAAGTCGTTTATGGTCTATGCTCATCATTCGTCTCCCCCATCGTCCCGACACCTGGATGCCTATATTCACTTACAATTAAAAAAAGCATCAACAAAAACAGTCGTTTTTGAAGATGCTTGTTTCATTCAACAACAAAAAAAGAGAGAAGAGGCGTTTATTTGAAATGTTGACAGAGCACCTTAACGGCATCGTCCGCGATAATCGTCTTTCCATACTCTTCCAGCACCGCTTGGGTCACGGAAGCAGCCTCTCCATATTCGGACAAGACAGCGATTAGCGCTTGGTATTTGGCTTCTTCGAGGTCAACAGGTTCCAGCTGTAAAATATATTTCCCTTTGTATGAATACAGGGTACCGCCTTCTATGAGCAGCGGATTAATTACTTTGGATGCACGCAGCAGATCTTCAAAGTCACGGAACGCATAGGAGATCAAATCGCTTTGTTCAAGCGTTACTTCCATCTCATACACTTCTTCAGGTTCATGATCGTCATAGGCGTCTGAATTCGCATACAGATCGAGCTTGCCTCTGGTCACTATAACGACCATCCCTTGCGCCGGAAGTGCGAACACTTCGACTGCAAGCGGGCCGGACGGGTCGAATCCGAGCTCCGAGTAAGCCTGATCCATCATTTCACTGAATAGCTCGTGTACTTTGGGGATTTCTCTCCACATGTCGTCCTTTTGAATTCCGCGTTCAGTTAAGTCATCGAATGTTAGGAAAATCCGTATCTTATCCTGACTTAAGCGTTCTATTTTCATGATAGGATCCTCCTTTGAGCTTTCCGACTGGAAAGCCTGCATCGAAAGCATGGTCATCTTATTAAAACAGAATATGATAAAAAAGCAAAAATGTGAACCTCGGAAAACGAAATGGACATGTTTCCTCATATCGTTTTCACCTACATGTTAACACTATTTCAATCCAAATGCACGCGCAAGTTATGTATAAAAAGAAAAAGCACAGCCGGCCCCGTGGGTATGCCGTACTGTGCCTTCGCCTTTATCTATTGGATGGTTGACGCTTTTTCCTTGTTTGCTTCAAGAATTTCGTTCACCGTCACTCGCAAATGCGGGTCTTCTTTGACGATTTTCTCCACTTGATTCAGGCCCCCGCTAGCGTTTGCACCGGTGTTTGCCGCAGTGTTTGAAGCTGAATTGGAAGCCATATTCGAAAAGTTTTTGACGGCGGACTCGTTGAAGGATTTGTTTACGAAAGTGTCTTTTGCCTTGTCAACGACTTTCCCCATCGATTCGCTGGAAGAGCTGAACGCGGAGAATAGCATCGATTTGCTTTTGCGATTCCAATAAACGACCGCAGCCGCTCCGGCAATGCCACCTAATAAAAATGCACCTATCTTCATTGGGTCTCCCTCCATGTGAATGTAGTATGAATCCTTCATAGGTTGTGCGAGATGGGCGGAGGGCATACCTCGAGAAAGTAGGAAAACATAGGAGATATGTTCTTCGGCAAATGTGGTACTATATGTAGAGACTTATCCATTGACCTGCAAAGCTAAATAGTCTGAGGGAGAATCGTAGAAAATGAGTAAAGCCAGTGTATTATTAATCAGCATGATGCTGCTGCTAGCAGCTTGCAGTGACAATCCGCCTGCCAAAAGCGCCGCTGCTGGAGACTCGGCAGCGCCTACAACCGCCGCTGTGACAGCGCCGACTGCTTCACCTGCGGCATCGCCGACCGCAACGCCAGCTGCAAGCCCGACGCCGACGCCAGAGCCGTCCAAGCCGCCTGCGGTCACCAAGAATTATCATATGAACAAAAACTATGATATCGTGCCGAATGACCCGAACGGGAATAAAAAAGTCATTCTCTTGACTTTTGACGATGGACCCAAAGAACTTGAAATGAATCAATCGTTGATCGATATTCTGAAGAAGCATAACGCCAAAGCGATATTCTTCCTGAACGGATACCGCATCAAGCAAAAGCCGGAGCTCGTCAAGCTTATCCACGAGAGCGGCAATATCATCGGCAATCATGCCTGGGATCACGAGAATTTGAAAGACATGCCGAACGCCCAGATCGATCAACAGGTCGATGACGTTCAAAAAATCGTGAAAGAGCTGACAGGCCAGGCTCCGCAATTTTTCAGGCCGCCTTTCGGTTCAGGCAACGATTACTTGAAAGCGAAAGTGAAAGCGAACAACATGCTTTACATGACATGGTCCAACGGCTCGCTCGATTGGGAAATGACGAACCAGAAGAACGATCCGAACAAGGTGATCGAGAATGTGATGAAGCAGCTCCACGGCGGCAGCAATATTTTGATGCATGAATTGCCATGGACGGTCAAAGCATTGGATTCGCTCCTGACGCAGCTTGAAGATAAAGGGTACAGCTTCGTCGATCCGAACTCGATTGAGCTGGAAATGAGATAAACAAGAGCCAGAACGTCCTCGGACATTCTGGCTCTTGCATTGTTTAATAGCTGATATTCACCGTTCTCGTGCTCTCTACATAGGACACATTCGCACCCAGCGTTTCGGCTAGCAGCCGAACGGGAATCATCGTCGTTTCATTGACGAGCTTCGCCGCAGAATCCGTTGTATGCTCCACACCGTTCAGGTTATAAGCATTACGGCTCGTATAGAAGATGATCGTCTTGTCATTTTTCTTGTACACCGCAGCTTTCTTCGCGTCGTCCCATTCCACCGTTGCGCCGAGCGCCGCGGCAAGGTCCCTGATGTATAGATAAGACGTGCCTTCCTGAATGTACGGCTTCTGCTTCATCGGATAGGGAATGAGGTCAACCATGTACTTGTCCGCATCCAATCCGAAGGAAACGAGGTGACTGCGGCTTAGTCCGAAGTTGCCCATCTGCAGCGTGTACGCCGCCGCGTCTTGATGCAGCTTAAGCACGCCCATACCGGCAACCGGCTCTGTACGGAACGACCATTCCTTCGAAAACGGCTGCGTACTGCCATCCGCCATCGTCGCCGTCAGCTTAATTTTGGCCGTGTAAGTGGTATCCAAGGCAAGGGGCTTCGCAGGGAGGAGAATCACCTCTCGGTCCAGATGATCGTCCTTGCCGGGCTCGTTCTTCAACAACGTGACGGCCTGTCCGCTCTCGTCATGCAGCTCCGCTTCGTCCAAGCTGACCCGCTTCACGCGGGGTCCGTTAATCGCCGCCATAATCGGGTACCCGACCGGATAATCCGCTGCGGCGTGGATGCGGATCGGATCGGGTGTCTCGTGCCCGTCGAAGACGGTCGGTACATAGCCGTCATTGCTTCCCGGCGATACGACGAGCTCCGGCGTCACACCGTCGGAGAAACCGAACTCAACGACATGATAATTGCCTTCCTTGTAGACTCCAACCTCCACGAGTCCCGGCACCATGAAGGGAGAGCGGTGATAGGGGGCATCGAACAGACTGTCGATGGCTTCTACGAGCGACACGCGATTATAGGCAACGTCCTCTCCGCTCGCCCTCGTATAACCGACATACTGCATGCGTTCCGTAAGTGTCTTGCCGATAGACCCCGGCAGCGATGCATCTTCCTCGTGCAAGGATACCGACGTTCGAATCGGATCAATCTTATTGCGGGCCAAATACTGCGCATGCTTCTGGGCCGCTGTATTCAGAGCGTCGCTGAACTTCACTTTCGGCAGCCCCAGCTTAACGCGGTAATCGTTAATCGCCTGCAGCCCCTGCTGCTGTTCGGGCGTCGTGACCGTGGCGAGTGCAACCGGATTGTTCAGAACCGTGAAATCCCACGTAATCTGTACCGGCTCATAGCCATCGAAGGAGAACGTCAAACGGGCATGATAATTGCCTGGCGCCAGATCAGCTTCCGGTTTATAGACGTATTTGACCGATACGGGGTCATAGGCAATCTTCATCTCCTGATCATTCAAATAAAAATGATAGCTTTGCGGCGAAATCCCTTCGCTCAGTTCAAGATTCACGCCGATGTCCGGCCGCGCGATACCGACATCCCCCTTCGGGTACGGCTGGTACCCATAAGAGAGCGCATAAGATGGCTTCGCCGTCCATGTGAAACTTGATAAGAACAATAACGTGATCGCCAACATTTGTATAAGTGTCATCCATTTGCGTGAGAACGTGGCCTTCATTTCCATAAATCCTCCTGTCTATGAATAAGCAAAAACAAAAAAGAAACTATGAATCTATCATAGCTTCTCTGCTAGTTATAGACAACTTACCTTCAATTGGGAGATTTTAGCTGGCATATGCATCCGAGTATTTGATTCCCCACACCGTTAATGAAATGACCAGTATGACAAACAGCCAGAGTAAAATCAGATAAAAAATCCGGGTCCATTTCCCCCGTTCAGAGGGATGCACAGCTTTGCGCGGCGGTAAATACGTATCATCTTCTTCGGCTTCTACCGGCCGCCTCCCGGACCTGGAAGGCATTCTTTCCCCTGCATTCATGCGTTCTGTTTTTCCTCCTCCTTGCTATAACGAAGTATGCAGCCCATCACGAAATCTATGATGAAATGGGCGACGATCGGCGTCCACAGGCTCCCGGTCTGCACATAGATCCACCCGAGACCATAGCTGATACTGAAAACCATCCCCGTCATCAGCCAATGCTGCAAGTACCGAATATGGATAGCCGCGAACAAGATACTGGTCCAATAAGGTCCCCAAGCATGCTGAATCGCACCGCGAAACAAGATTTCCTCACAGACCGCGACAATGAAAGAAATGACTGCGATATGCCAGAGCGGCCGATTGCCGAAAATCATTTCATTGATGCCGCCGTCATCCGACACTTCTTTAGGCACCCATCTGGAAATCAGCACGTCGACACCGAGCACGGCAATGGCGAATAAACTCCCCCATATGAATATCGAATAACCGCCTTGAAACGTGAACATCGAAATAATCTTATTATTGCTCTGAAAAAATACGATGATGATTCCGATAATAAGCGTAAGCAGTTGGGTTATGTACAGATTGAGCAATAAAGTTCGGTCATTCAGATCATTCACATCGACCTTGCCGAAGCGGATATTCTTAAAATCGAATTTTTTCATCGATACAGCCTCATTTCCTCGCATATTCCCTTTTATAACTGTTTCACCTATACTAAATGAAAAGAGAGAATAAGGAGCTTGATTATGGATAAGCGTCTTACCCGCACTGATTATTTATTCGCCCTCATGTTTATCTTTATGCTCGTTTGTATACTCGGCGCCTTCTTCTACGGATTGAAAATCGGCCAGGAGAAATCGGATCAGAAGTACGAAAAAGTGCTGAACGCCGACAAAGCGGTCGTGCAGGAACTCGGAGCTTACGACCAGCAGGTACTCGTATCTTATTACCATACCATCTTTTTGCCCTTTAGGGAATTTCAGAATAAATGGTTTGAACTGATGGGCCAAATCGAGAACGGCAATTCAACCGTCGATGCCGCCGCCGTTCTGAAAGAGCTGCAGAAGCTGGCCGATGAGAAATATACCGAGCTCCAAGGCAAGAATATGCCGGCGTCGTCTCCGCTGCTCGTGCAATCGCATCAAAGCTATCTCAAAAGCTTGAAGCTGTTCGCGGATACGCTCAAAAACTTTCAGGCCAAAGCCAACAGCATGAGCGGCCCGCAGCTGCTCGACACGATTAACAAGGACGCGTATATGCTGGAGGCCAAAACACAGGCGCTAACGTCACAGAAGAACTATTATGAAGCGATTGTAGCTTGGAACGGCACGATCGATCCGGATATCGAGAATTTCGATCCCAACAATAATGCGAATTTGGATCAATGGCGCGCCATGAATCTGAATGTCAAAAATTTATACATAACGGCCAAGCTGCTGAAAAACAAAGCCTTCACTCCGTTCTACCCGCAGGATTTGACGATCCGCATCGATGAATTTATCGCCTCCGGCCAAGTGCAGAAAATGAACATCGCCGACGTCAATAAGACGATGGAGCTGCTGCTCAGCACGAATGCCGTGCGAACCGGCGACTTCGTCAAAGGGAAAGCGAAATGGTACGGGAACGAACCGCTGCCGCAATTGCCGTTTTTCTCGGATGTGAACTAATGCCGAAAGGGAGTTAAGCGTCGTATTCGCTTAACTCCCTTTCCGTATTCTTCAATCGTATTGGAAACCACGCAGCATACCAACGGCAGCCATGCCGCCATCCACATTAATGACGCGCTCGAAGCCGTTATCCAGCAAGTACTCCGCCACCCGATAGCTGCGCACGCCATGCGCACACACCAGATAAATATCTTTATCATCCGGGAGTTCCCCTAAGCGGTGCGGAATTTGCCCCATCGGAATGAGAAGAGCCTCCTCCAGATGATAATAGTCCCATTCATGCTGTTCCCGAACATCGATAATTACGCTATTCTTCAATTCCTGCCCCTGCAGAGCTTCGACAAACTTCTGCGGATGCATACTGGTTACTTCCATGTTCGGCACTCCCTTTCGGCTGCTGTCATTCGAGCAGCATCTGTTTATTCAGTACGATATCGAATTATAAGCCAAAGTTCAAGCAAAAATAGCATTGCTTTCTCATCAAGCTTACTATAAAATAAACAAAAAGCTTTGGAGTCAGGCGCCATACAGTTAATTATTTTTTTCCTGTAAAAATGATTCGACATGTATTGACACGACTTCAAACGCATGGTAATCTAATGAAAATCAAAATTGCATTACAGTAAAGCGTTGACGGAGCCAAGCAAGCAAGTAGCATTCAGAGAGCCAATGGGTGGTGAGAATTGGCAGCGAACTTTTTGCGGAGCACTCCAGAGTTATTGCATTGAACATGAGTAGATGCAATCGGACAAGGAACACGTTACCGTTCCAGGTCGCAAGACCGATTGAGGCTTCCCATGCGAATGGGCGGCGAACTAGGGTGGTACCACGAAAGCAATCTCTCGTCCCTTTGGATATAGACCTACGTGTCTGTTCCGGAGGGTTGGGAGTTTTTTTTATGTTCATATTCTAAGGAGGGTTCTAATTTATGTTCAAGGTTCTAGTATCCGATCCAATTAGTGACATGGGAATTCAAATGCTTTATGATGCAGCTGATGTTGAAGTGGCCAAACAAACAGGTCTGTCCGAAGATGAGCTTGTAGCTATTATCGGCGACTATGACGCCCTGCTCGTTCGCAGCCAAACCAAAGTAACCGAGAAAATCATGGCGGCTGCCGGCAAGCTCAAAGTTATCGGCCGCGCCGGTGTCGGCGTCGACAACATTGATCTGGAAGCTGCAACCAAACGCGGTATCATCGTGATCAATGCGCCGGACGGCAACACCATCGCAACCTGCGAGCTGACATTCGCAATGATGATGTCCACTGCGCGTATGATTCCGCAAGCCTACAAGAAAACGGTCGGCGGCGAATGGGACCGCAAATTTATCGGTGTTGAGCTTCGCTACAAAACACTCGGTATTCTCGGTATGGGACGTATCGGAAGCGAAGTGGCCAAACGCGCCAAAGTCTTCGGCATGGAAGTGATCGGGTATGACCCGTTCTTGACGGAAGAGCGCGCTGAGAAGCTGGGCGTTAAGCTTGGAACCGTGAATGAAATCGTGCAGAAAGCGGACTTCATCACCGTGCATACACCGCTGACGCCAGAAACGCGCCACCTGATTTCGAAGCCGCAATTCGAAATTATGAAACCGGGCATGCGCCTCATCAACTGCGCACGCGGCGGTATCATCGACGAAATGGCGATGGTCGAAGCGATCGATCAAGGCATCGTGGCCGGCGCTGCGTTCGACGTATTTGAGGTGGAGCCTCCGCAGAAGGATCACCCGTTCTTGAACAACCCGAAAATCATCGTCACCCCTCACCTTGGCGCTTCGACAATTGAAGCTCAAGAGAACGTTGCGATCGACGTTTCCGAGGAAGTGCTTCATATTCTGCGCAACGAGCCGTTCAAAAACGCGGTGAACTTGCCTCCGGTCGCACCGAACGTCTTAAGCAAGCTGCAGCCTTACTTCGGTCTCGGCGAAAAAATCGGCTCCATCCTTGGCCAAATCACCCAAGGCGCCGTATACGAAATCGTCGTTAACTATGCCGGCGACCTGATGGATGTGGATACAGGCCAATTAAATCGTTATATCGTCAAAGGTGTGTTCGAAAATCAACTGGAAGGCGTCAACATTGTCAATGCCATGCACTTGGCGAAATCGCGGGATGTCAACATCGTCGTTCAGAAATCGAACACAGCGAGCTCCTTCACGAATCTCGTTACCGTTACGGTCAAAACGAAACAAGAAGAGAAAACACTTGCCGGTACATTACTGGCCGGCTATGGAGAGCGCATTGTACGCATCGACCAATATCCGGTTGACTTCTCCCCTGAAGGCAATCTGCTGCTCATCTCCCACAACGATAAACCGGGTATCATCGGTCGTGTAGGAACGCTTCTCGGCAGCAACAATGTGAACATCGCGACCATGCAGGTCGGACGTAAGGTGATCGGCGGCTCTGCCATCATGCTGCTGACCATCGATAAACCAGCTCCTTCCGAAGTATTGGCTGAGCTGACCAAACAAGCCGAAATCGTGAATGTTCGCGCTCTGACGGTGTAAAGCCGAAGGCTTAAGGTTCAAAGTGTTTCACGAACAACAAGATTTTGTCTGAATATTCTACAAAATGAAAAGGCGTTTGCGGAGAAAACCTCCAGCAAACGCCTATTTTATGTCGAAATTGTGACAAAAGTGTTATTTCGGCTGACATGGCAGCAGCAGCGTAAAGGTTGTCCCTTGGCCTACTGCGCTTTGCGCCGTGACAAGGCCGTAATGAGCCTCTACGATGTTCCTGACGATAGCAAGCCCCAGTCCCGTTCCTCCGGACGAACCGCGTGTGCGGGCCTTATCCGCCTTGTAGAAGCGCTCGAAGATGAACGGCAGGTCGTCGGCCGGAATGCCCTGTCCTTCGTCGGACACTTCGATCCGGATCGCAGGCTTGCCCTTATACGCTGCCTGCTCTCCCTTCATGGCAATACGCGCTCCGGAGCCCGTATGCCGGAAGGCATTATCGAGCAGGTTCGTCAGCACCTGCTCCAGCCGGTCCTCATCCGCACGGCTGAGGATGAGCGGCTCTTCCGGCAGCGCCAGATTCAGTGCGATGCCGCGCTCTTTGGCCAGCACCTGGAACTTGCGCTGCATCCGCTTCAACAGGGAGTCGACTTCGACCTCCCTGAACACCATCTCGAGATGGCCGGCCTCCATCCGGGCCAGATCGAGCAGGTCGCGGACGAGACGTCCCATGCGGAGCGACTCGTCGTGAATGACCTGCACCAGCTCCACGCGCTCCTCCGGCGTGGAGGGGATATCGTCGAGCAGGGCTTCGCTATAGCCCTGCAGCATCGAGATCGGCGTACGCAGCTCGTGCGATACGTTCGCCACGAAGTCTTTACGCATCTTATCGAGGAGCTCCTCCTCCGTTACGTTACGAAGAACGGCTACGGCGCCGCGCACCTGCTCACTCTGCTCGCTCGTATAGAGCGGCGTCATGGCAACGGACCAGACGCTGTTCTGGACGTGAATCTTCGTGGCGGCTTCCTTGGACTCGTCGACGACCGCCTCGAACAGCGGAATGAGCGGCACCGGAATCGGAATCAGATACGGGTTGCTGTAGCTTACCAAGCCCCAATCGCCAAGGGCCGTATCCGGCTTGCGGAACCGCCTCGTTTCTTCCTCGTCCTCGGACCATTCAATCTCGCTCCACTCCTGCACGATCTTCTCCCCTTGGGGATTCGTCAGCATCACGGAGCCGTTCGCATCAAGCGTAATCACGGCGTCCGTCATACTGTGCAAGATGCTTGACAAGTGCTCCTTCTCCTGGGACAGCGCGCGGATGCTTTCCTGCATTTTCTCGCCCATATGATTGAACGTTTTGGCAAGCTCGCCGATCTCGTCTTTGGACACGATGGGCACTCTCGTGCCATACTCGCCCATCGTAATGAAATCCGCCGCTTTCTTCAATTGCTGCAGCGGCCTTGTAATTCGCGAGAACAGGAAGAACGCGAAGGACGTCGTCATGAGGAAGCCGACGATCGACACATAGATGAACAGCCGCAGCATGTATGCTTGCGTCGCTTCAAGCGACTGCAGCGATTGATAAATCAAGGTCGCCCCTACGATATTCCCCTGTAGATTTCGCAGCGGCACTGCGACAACAAGGTACATATCCCCGTTATCGAAGCGGCCTTTACCCGACTTGTGAATCTGCTTCCCGATGCTTTGACCGCTAAACACTTGGCGAAGCTCGGCTTCCGTATAGAAGTCCGTCGCATGGAAGCTGTCAAGGGTGGATGACTGCGTCGAAGGCATGATCATTTCTTTCATATCCGTGGAAATGACAAGCATCTTGGCGTCTTGAAAGCTCAATAATTCGTTGCTTAATTGATAAAACTGCTCGTTGTACATGTGATGGGAAGCTTCCTCCGAGAAATTCCGGGCCAGCTTCTCCATGTTCTCTTTCTGATCTTTGGCCTGTGAAAAATAATTTCCCATATAATTGACAAGAAAAAGACCTAGTATGAGCAGTACTACCCCAACTAGGCCAATGATCGTGAGCCACAGCTTACCTACGACGCTTCTGAAAATAAACACGTTATTTCGGCACCTCTAGCTTATAGCCTACTCCCCATACCGTCGTAATCATCGCTGCAGCGTCCGGGGAAACTTTGTTTAATTTTTCACGGAGTCTCTTCACGTGGGTATCCACCGTCCGCAGATCTCCGAAAAACTCATAGTTCCATACATCCTTGAGCAATTCTTCACGCGAGAACACTTTGTCCGGCGATACGGCCAAGTAGTGCAGCAGCTCGTACTCCTTCGGAGTCAACGCCACTTCCTGCCCGCCTGCCGTTACCCGGTGAGCATCGTGCTCGATAATCAAGTTCGGGAACACGATATTGTTGCTGGAACTCGCATCCTTCGACAAGTACGCCGTCGCCGAGGAGCGGCGAAGAATCGCTTTGACCCGGTAAATCACTTCGCGCGGGGAGAACGGCTTCACGACATAGTCGTCAGCGCCGACTTCAAAGCCGGAGACCCTATTCGTCTCCTCCCCTTTGGCCGTCAGCATAATAACCGGCGTAGACTTCACCTGACGCAGGCGCGCGCACACTTCAATGCCGTCGATGCCGGGAAGCATCACATCGAGCAGCACGAGGTCATAATCCGTTTCCGTCGCCATGCGCAGCGCGGATTCGCCGTCTTCCGCCTCTTCGATGATATAGCCTTCTTTCTCCAAATACATGCGCAGCAGCCGGCGAATCCGTTCTTCATCATCAACTACGAGTATGCTGGCTTTCATTTCCATGGAGCTTCACATCCTTATCTGAATTAAGTTCGATGAATTATACACCTGCATAGGAGTGCAGCCCTGCAATAACAAGGTTTACCCCAACTAACGTAAACATAACCACGATAAAGCCAATGACCGTGAGCCAAGCGGATTTCTTGCCCTGCCACCCTTTGGACAAGCGAAGGTGCAGGAACACCGCGTAGAATAGCCAGGTGATAAGCGCCCACACCTCTTTGGGATCCCAGCCCCAGAAGCGGCCCCAGGCCTCCTGCGCCCAAATCATAGCGAAAATCAATGCGCCCAGCGTAAAGATCGGATAGCCGATCGCAATCGCCCTGTAAGAGATCTCATCGAGATCCTCGGGATCCATGCCTTTCACGACCGGACCGATCGCAGCGCCCAATGGCTTGCGGGCGACGAGCCGTGCTAAAACGTACAGCACTAGCCCGCCGAGTACCGACCAGATGACCGTATTCAGCTTACGGCCTGCGCTTGCGCCTTCCATCCAGGACGGCGCCGTGAATAGAGGCTCGGTCATGCCGAGAAACGGCTTCATTTCTACAACTTTCGTGTCGTAAGGCTGCACGATAGGCGGCAGTACATACGTTTCATTCGTCGTATTCGTTTGCTGCTGGCCTTGCGCATCCACGACGACCACTTCTTTGGCGAATACCGCTTTATAGCCGGACCCGTTGAATGTGAAAATAGACGCGATGAAGGCAACCAGCATCAAGATGAAAAAGAGCGTAAGCTCGACGCCCCTCTGCTCGCGTTTGTCGGTCTCGGAAGTTCCTTTGTAGTCAACCGCACGCAAGAGGTACATGAGCCCGCCGGCAAAACCGACTCCGAAGAACGCCTCGCCGGCTGCCGCCGTGGTCACGTGAATTTTGAGCCAGTAGCTTTGCAGAGCCGGTATTAACGGCTGAACTTCGCTCGGGAACACCGAGGCGTAAGCGATGATGATGAAGCCGATCGGCAAGGCGAAGATCCCCAGCACCGGCGTACGATAGATCAGGTAGACGATCAAGAAGGCAAACATGATCATCATGCCTAAGAACGTCATGAATTCATACATATTGGAGGTTGGGATATGCCCCGCTTCCGCCCATCTCGTGAAGAAGAAGGTGACTTGGCACGCAAAACCGAGTACAGCGGTCAGGTAGGCGACGAACCCCCATTGTTTCTGATGCTTCTCCGGATCTCTGTTGCTCCATTTCTTCCCTGTGATCGACAGGACGAATAGCAGAAACGCAACCAGGTAAACGAAGAAGGCGATAAGCAAAAAGGTGCTGCTGACGGAATTGAGATTCACCCCTGATTCCCTCCATTATCTAATGATTTCGGCAATACTTCGATATGATTTTTCTTCAAGGCTGCGGCAACCTCGTTGCGCAAACCGAACCAGTTCTTATTCGTATGTCCGCCAAGCGTTAGCTTGCCTCCGTCAATGCGGATCCAAATGCGGCGGTGCTGCCAGTAGAAGCCCATAATGACCCCGATCATGAAGATCGCGGAACCAACCCAAATATACGGCATCGCCTTGTCCACCCGAAGATTCAAATACGTCGTATATTCGGACAGCTTCACGCCTTCCATCGAACCGACGGACAGCTTCAGCTTCTGGGCGACCGCACCGTTAATGGTATCCTGCGAGAATGCTTCTTTATCGATCTGTCTCGGGAAATACAAATACGGTTCGCCGGCGGCCGCAAGACCCGGACCGGTAATCGAGAAAATAAACGCCGGCGCCTTCGGCTCGTTGGACTTGGAAATCGGCTGTCCCTTCTCGAGACCGAATTCCGGGAAGTAGCCTTTCAGCGTCAGCGTGTACGGGCCGACCTTGTAGACATCCTTCGGGTTGTTCATCGGCAGCTCGAAACTGCCGTACTGCTCTCCCGTTGCCGGATTGCTCAGCGTCGGCTTCACCGAGATGAGCAGCGGTGCGTATTTATAATCAAATTGATACGCTTGCAAGCCTTTGTAACTCAATGGATGATTCACCAAAATATCGGCTTTGTGCACTTCTTCCAGAACCGGTTCCTTGGTGGGATCATCGCAATTGGCCGAACAGTGGTACAGGACAGCTTTGGTTTCATACGTCTTCGCGACCACCTGCCCTTTGGCCTTCACGCTTTCCGGCAATTCCTTCTCATCATAAAGCTCTAACGTGAACTTCTCATTCTTGATAAAATAAGACGTATGCGGAATTTGTTTCGTTTCCCCTTCGAGAACGCCCATGTATTCATCCATGTGCCAACCGGGGATGCTCCGCATAAGCACGCCTAAGAGAAAAATAATCAGCCCGATATGATTGATATAAGGGCCCCAACGGCTGAAACGGTATTTCTCCGCAAGCAGCGCCGATCCGTCCGTATGTACGCGGTAGTTTTTTTTGCGCAAAATTGCCCCGAACTGATTCGTCCATTCGGTTTCATTCGTGCCTGGAGGCAGCTCTGCGGCGAGCGTCACTTTCTGTCTCGTCAAGAAATTGAGATGCTTGCGGATTTGCTGCTTCGATAAAGCCCGGTAAAGCGGCAGCACCCGGTCCAGAGAACAGATGACGAGGGAAGTACCGATCATGAACAAGAGGGTGATGAACCACCACGAACTGAACGTATGTGAAAAGCCGAGCTGATAATAGATCGTCCCCAGCTTTCCGTAGCTTTGCGCATAGTATTGGGCAGGGTCCATATCCAGGAACGTATTTTCTTGGGGATAGATCGTTCCCACAGCCGACGCCAGGAGCGTTATGAAAATGATCCATACCGCTATTTTAACCGAGGAGAAGAAATTCCAGACTTTATCCAGCAGAGAGGGATTCGATTTCTGTGAACGGCGGGCCATCCCGTCATAACGCATTTCCAGAATATCTCGGCCTTCGCTATCAATCAGCGGATTGCCGCAAGATTCGCAGAGCGTTGTGCCGGTGGGATTCTGATGCCCACAATCGCATTTGGTGTTGTAAAACATGACGACCTCCCGATAACTCTATGAACCGTTTCTACGACTTGCCTGCAAGCTGCGCCAGCGTCTCATCGATAAACGGCTCTGTCATTTGACCGATTTTTTTCACGGCGACCTTCCCGTCCTTGCCGATGAAGAACGTCGTCGGGTAGTCCATGACGCCGTATTGCTTGCGCACGACTTCCTTCGCGTCCAGCAGAACCGGCATATTCAAACTGTATTGGTCCATGAAGCTCTGTACGGTAACTTTATTCTTGTCGACGTTGACTTCCAGGAAAACAACGCCTTCCTTGCTCCATTTGTCATACTGCTTCTGAAGCGCCGGCATCTCTTCCTTGCATGGCGGACAGAAAGTCCCCCAGAAATTGATCAGAACCGGCTTGCCTTTGTATTCCGATAAATCATGCGTCTTGCCATCCAGTCCGACAAGCGAGAAATTTGTCGCTTTATCGCCGACCTGCGGATATTTCTTGCCGCCAGCTGCCGACAAATTGGTAATAATGGTAAACACGCCAATAACAAGCACGATCGCAAAAATACCGATCTGTACCCATTTTTTTCTTGCACCCACGGTCCATCACCTTCGCTTTTTTCTTAAGCTATGTTAGCTTTTTCAACATATGGTAATATCCTTATTATAACGAAAAGAAGGCCAATTCTTATTGGCCTTTTTGAACGTTATGTGTCTTGAACGCTTCGTTTCGAAGCTCCTCAACCTCTTTGGGCGTCAAGTGGCGATACTTCGATCGCGGCAGCCCGGTCAGGAAGATCGGTCCGAATTTGATGCGCTTGAGCCGGATCACCGGGAAGTTGATCGCCTCGAACATTCTCCGAACTTGTCGATTCCTGCCTTCATAGATCGTGATCTCGATTGTCGATTCATTCTTGTCCAAATTCACATCCGCATACTCCACCTCGGCCGGCGCCGTCATCCCGTCTTCCAATTGTATGCCCGTTTTGAGCTTGTCTAATAACGTACCGTGCGGAACGCCTTTGACCGTAGCTTGATACGTTTTGGGCACATGGTGCTTCGGATGCGTCAGCAAATGGGCGAATTCGCCGTCATTCGTAAGGATAAGCAGACCTTCCGTATCATAATCCAACCGTCCGACCGGATATACCCGTTCCTTGATGCCCGGCAGGAAGTCCGTGACTACTTTACGGCCCTCCGGATCCGTTGCGCTCGTAATGACGCCTTTGGGCTTATGTAAAATGACATAAATCTTCTTCTGTTGGCCGATGGCTCGTCCATCGACTTTAATTTCGTCCTCAGCCGGGTTCACCTTTACGCCAAGCGTTGTTACAACTTCCCCGTTCACCTGCACGCGGCCAGCTAGGATGATCTCTTCACATTTCCGGCGGGATGCGATCCCCGCTTCGGCTAACACTTTTTGCAGTCTTTCCATGATCCGCTTTTCACCTCATGCTTATGATAACGGAGTTGGCTGCAAATCACAAGGGCGGCACTTAAGTAAATACCAGAAAGCAGATGATAATCGAGGCGATGAAGCCGACGAGATCCGAGATGAGCCCGACCTTCAGTGCATAACTCGCTTTGCGGATTCCGATCGCTCCGAAATAGACCGTTATGACATAGAGCGTCGTATCCGTGCTTCCTTGAACCGTTGAGGCGATCCGTCCGATCATCGAATCGGGTCCGAACTGTTCGATCAGATCCGTCGTGAACGCGAGCGAGCCGGCCCCTGTGATCGGTCGCAAGATAGCCAGCGGCAGCACCTCGGTCGGTACGCCGATGCTCTGAAAGAAAGGGCGCATCCAGCCCAGCAATAAATCCATCGCCCCCGAAGCGCGGAAGACCGAAATCGCAACCATCATCCCGACGAGATGGGGAATGATTTTGATCGCCGTATCGAAGCCTTCCTTCGCTCCGTCAACGAACGACTCGTACACAGGCACTTTCCGGTAAGCGGCATATAGCGGGATGAATACAATCATGACGGGAATAGCCCATGAGGAGATGAGCGATACGAAGGCATACATACGGAATCACCCTTTCAACGGAGGGATGGGAGAACGAGACCTTCGGTACCAGCGATCCACAAAGATTGCGGCTGCTGTCGAGATGATCGTGGCAATCAGCGTCGTCCCAACGATCTCCGCAGGATTGACGGAGTTGTAACTCATCCTTATGGCTATCAGCGTCGTCGGGATGAGCGTAATGCTGGACGTATTCAATGCAAGCAGCGTACACATGGCCGTGCTTGCCGTTTCTTTGTCATCATTCAGCTTCTGCAGCTCCTGCATCGCCTTGATCCCCATGGGAGTCGCCGCATTGCCAAGCCCGAGAATATTGGCGCTCATGTTTGACATGATATAGCCGATAGCGGGATGATCCTTCGGCACGCTAGGGAATAGAAAGCGCACAGCCGGCTGAAGAAGCTTGGCCAGCTTCCTCAAGAGACCGGCGTCCTCGGCGATCCGCATCATGCCCATCCAGAAGACAAGCACGCTGATCAGCCCGAAACAAACCGTGACACCGCTCTTGGCACCGTCGAAGGCGGCCTGGGTGACTGCCTCCACGTTCCCGTTCAGCGCCGCGACGACGAAGCCGACGACAATGAAAAACAACCAAATCCAGTTCACCATATGATGGCCTCCTTATCGCTTAGGTAAAGCTCCATTTAGTCGGCCCATTCCGATCGGGATACCGAAAACAGCTCCTGAATCAGTGTCCGGCAAATCAGGCCATAGTGCTCAAGCAGCGTCTCCTTGTACGGACCGCTTTCTTGGAAGGAAAACGCAGATTGGCTTTGTGCTTGCAGCAGCGGGCTGCCTTTATCGTACATCGGGATCGTCTGAATCAGCTGGGAGCCGAGCGAATACTGCATCGTTCCCCGCTCCGCCAAGCGATAATCCATCGTATTCGGATCGACCAGCGTTACTTTGCGAGTCAGCCGGGCTGCTTCCCCTTCCGCTAACGGATAGGAAAACGTTCGGCCGGCGACCCATGGCGTGCCCTCTACGGCCTCCCCCTTCTTTACGATCGTCTGCAGCGGGAAATAAGTGAAGCCGTACTGCAGCAATCGAGCATGATCGGCCCAATCGTCGCCATCGTTCAGGGTCACGACGGCAAGCTGTTGCCCGTCCCTCGTCGCAGAAGAGACCAGGCAACGCTTCGCCAGCTTCGTATAGCCTGTCTTCACTCCATCCGCGCCTTCGAAGAGCGAGAGCATCTTGTTCTTGTTCAACCACGAATAATCCCAAGCTTCATTCGGATTCGGCACTTTTTTGAGCTTCGTGGACACAATTTCCTTGAACACCGGATTTTTGAGCGCATAGGCCGTAAGCCGCGCCATATCGTTCGGTGAAGCGCGATGCCCCTCGCCCTCGTCAAGACCGGACGGATTCGTGAAATGGGAGTTCTCCATCCCCAGCATCCGGGCTTTTTCGTTCATCAAGTAAACGAAGCCCTCGACACTCCCTCCGACGTGCTCGGCAATCGCAGTGGCCGCATCATTGCCCGAGCGCAGCATCAAACCGTAGAGCATGTCGTGCATGCGCATCTCCTCACCAAGCTTCAAGTAGATCGAGGAGCCTTCCTTGCCGTACGCATTTTTGCTCACTTTCACCATATCGTTCAATTTGCCTTGTTCAATCGCGATGATCGCGGTCATAATTTTCGTCAACGATGCGATGCGCATAGGCGTGTCCCCTTTTTGGCTGTAGAGGATTCGGCCCGATTCCACGTCAATGAGCGAGGCGCCGACCGCATGGGTGCTTATGCCCGGAGGCGCCGCTTCCACCTGCGCCCACGGAGCCAACAATAGAGCTATCAAGGTGCTGTACATGAGGATGAATCTGATTCGTTTCTTCATGGAAATCCCCCTACTACGAAACTATTGGACAAGACACAACTTTGTACAAGTATATGCTTGGAAAATCGGGATATGTCCTCTAAACGGAAGTGAGGACGATCGACCGACTGACCCGGTACCCCTCGCACGTCAGTCCATTAGCCGCAGCACTGCCTTCAACCTGCAAGAAAGCTCGACTCCTCTAAGAGAGCCAAGCCTCTACCGAGAGTCCCGCCCATAGCGGGAATTTCTCCTGTTAAATGCTGCCTGGCGGATGCTCGAATGCTGAATACCAGGAATTCCTGCCGTTATTCAGCCCGTACTCGCAGCCTTTACGCGAAATGGGGATGAATTAACGGGAGGAATTCCCTTCATTCGTACAACTGGGCTAATTTTCTCGCGAATAACGGGAGAAATTCCAGTTACGACCTGCGGCTGACCAAGAAAAGCTCGGCTCCCTCGCCCCGCCGCAGTTTAAATAAGGGGTAACCTCCCGGTCACCCCAAAACTTATAAATTCTTATATCTTAAGAAAAACCGTCAGGGAATATCGCCCTGACGGTCCGATCTTATGCTTCTTCTCAAAATGTTCTTTAATCATCTATACCTCAAAAAAGATCCCTGCCCACCACTGGGCAAGGATCTTCTTGGGCGAGCAGCTGCATGAAGCAGCTCGAGCCCGATTACACGATAAAATTTTGGTTCTCGATATTCGTCACATTGTTTGTCCCCGTGGAACCGATCGTGCCGGATTTGGCATTGAAGCCTTTCACCATCGACTGAATCCGGTCCACAACTTGCGGCGCGGAATCGATCAAGCGCTCAAGAATATGGGTCTGGTTGTCAAGCGGAACGACTTTCACGCCGTTCTTTCCGACGACGAGGAAGGCGATTGGCGTAATCGATACCCCGCCGCCGCTGCCGCCGCCGAACGGAAGAGCGACTTTCGCGTTCAGTGCATCGCTTTTATTAATCGTGCCGCCCTCAATCTCAATTTCGGAGTCGGTCACGAACTCACTGCCGCCGGCAGCGAAGCCGAATCCAACTTTGGAGATCGGCATGATGACACTGCCATCGGGCGTCTCTACCGGATCGCCCACAATCGTGTTCACGTCAACCATTTCTTTAATATTTTCCATGGCGACTTTCATAAGGCCTTGAATTGGATGTTCTGACATGTGTGTACTCCTCCTTAGCGTTATCTCCTGGTAAAGCTGGCACTCTACGTATAAACATCAAAGACCAAGATTGGTTCTTTATTAGAGTGCCCTTAGAGGAATAGCCTTATGTACATCACGACGCAGTTTTGAGTCTGGACCTCGCTTTGAGCGCTAATTTGATCCACGTCCGGATACCGCCTTTCACTTTGGAGGCTCTGGCCATAAGTCTGACCCCAGCAAACATCACATGCCACACGCGGATTCTACCCGCCACTCGCACCTCGGTGGAGAAAATTTTCTCATTGAATTGCGGAATGACATCGATCCGCGGCGTTGCCTTTAACTGAACATACCGCATCGTAAAACCGAGCAGCGAAGATTTGATCCCCCATACGATTCCCGTCGTAATGGCGGTTTCCGGCGCATCGCCGATCCCGAGGCGGGTGATCCACTTCAGCTCCGTACACTGAACTTTGGCGAGCGTCTGTTTCATCCAATCATACAGATTCAACGTATGTACAAGCGCGTCTTTGGCTTCCTTGAAGTAGGTGATCACTTTCTCTTTGGTAATGTGATCCTTGCTTTCATCTTTCAGCTTCGCTTCCGCTTTGGAGACGACCTCGGATTTGATCAGAATCCCTTTCGTAAATCCTTTGAACTGTATAATGGGAATGACGTATCGATAGCGGACTAGCCCAAAAAGCGCACGCACTTCCACAGAAAGAGTGTCATTATCCTTGACCCTGGAGAAATAAAATTCTCCCCGGATGAAGCTTAATAGCACTATGAGGATGACCATGAGAACTACAACAATGATAAGCGCAACCCACAACAACCCCATTCTCCTCCTTAACAAAAAAAATCCACGGCTGGAAATGTGTTTCCGGCACGTGGAGTTAGTATGAGCATCTGAAGGAAATGAAATGCATTTCTTCCTATTCGGTTTCTTCCGCTACGTCGTCCAACGTGAGCTGCTTCTGATCTCCGATCCGGTCAAATAACATGCGCGTCTCTTCTTCCAGATCGAACTCCCCTTGGAAGTTCGCCGTATCCGGCAGTTCACTAATTGAACTAAGGCCAAAATACTCCAGAAATTGTTTGGACGTTCCGTACAAAATCGGTTTTCCTACCGCATCGGCTCGTCCGACTTCAATAATCAGATCCTTGCTCGTCAAGGTAGCGAGGGCACGGTCGCATTTCACGCCGCGAATTTCTTCTATCTCCACCCTTGTAATGGGCTGCTTATAGGCAATAATCGATAAAGTTTCAAGCGCAGCTTGCGATAAAGATGAACGGGATGGCGTATAAGCCAATCGTTCGAAGTAGGGGGCATGCTCGGCCAGCGTAGTCAACTGGTAGGCGCCGGCTACCTCCACGATCTGTATCCCGCGGTGCTTGCGCTTGAAATCCGTTCGCATATCCTTGATGAGATCGCGTACCAGATAGGCATCCAGATCCATGACCTCGGCGATTTGTTTGGCATCCAAACCTTCGTCACCAGAGGCAAAGAGCAATCCTTCAATAATCGATTTCATCTGTTGAAAATTGAGTGTCAATGGAATCCTCCTCTTTAGCTTGAATGACGATATCTTCGAACAACCGGTATTGATAACAGACGACTCTCTTCATCTTCATCAGCTCGAGAATCGCCAGGAACGTGACGACAATTTCTTCCCGCGTCATTTCGTAATCAAACAGCTTGGAGAAAAGCAGCTTGCCGCCGCGAACTCTAAGCAAGTCCACGACCTCGCGAATCCGCTCTTTCACGGAAATTTCATCCCGGCGAATCCGGGTAACGACGTTCCGGTTCGCCAGCTTGCGCAGCGTACGCTGAAACGCATACAACAAATCGGCGACATCCAATCCTTCCACCGGATTCTCCTGCACCTGCTGCAGGAACGGCGTCAAATCTTCCGGCTCGCGCGTATAGATCTGGCTTCGCTCCACCTCTTTGTCCCGGAGCATGTCCGCAATGGATTTGTACTTCCGGTACTCGATCAGCTTGGCGACAAGTTCAGCTCGCGGATCCAATTCGTCTTCCATATCGTCAAAATATTCGTCGAACTCATCGATCACAGGCGGCTTAGGCAGCAGCATTTTGCTCTTAATCGAAAGCAGCGTCGCAGCCATCACGAGAAATTCGCTCGTCACTTCCAGTTCGAATTCCTGCATGGCTTGTACGTACTCTAAGTATTGCTCCGTGATTTCTTTGATCGGAATATTATAAATGTCAAGTTCATTTTTATCGATAAGATGAAGCAAGAGATCAAGGGGGCCTTCAAAAGCTTCCAGCTTATAAGTAACTTTCATTTATTCTCCCCCTTGTCATATAGAAAATAGATTCATAACCAATTGCGCGGCAAGCGGGTATACATGTTCAAGCGCCCATTGACCGGCAGGAGTAATCAGCAACACAATAACTAGAATAAGTGCATAACGCTTGTTGTGATCCATCCATCTTTGCTGGTTCGGAGGGACCAGGCCTTGCACGATGTGCCACCCGTCGAGCGGGTAAAGCGGTACCATATGAATGACGGCAAGCATGATATTGACGATGACGCCGTACTGCAAATAGACTCGCCACTGTTCCACGACGATCGACTCGGACGCATCTCCCTGTACGAATGACGGAAGAAAGAAATAGAGCCACCAGAAGAACAACGCGAGCAGCAAATTGGTTAATGGACCGGCTATGTAAACGAGAGTATGGGACAGCTTGGGCTTTCTCTTAAAATTCGAAGCGTTGACCGGCATCGGTTTGGACCAGCCGTACGGACCGAAAACAATCATCGCGAGCCCCAAGGTGTCCAAATGCACCAAGGGGTTCAGCGATAAACGTTTGTTATTCCGGGCGGAAGAGTCCCCGAGCAGCTTGGCCAAGCCCGCATGCGCCGCATCGTGCAGCGTCATGGCGATCAGGAACGCAAGCAGCCGTGGGAGCAGCGTCTCCAGATGATAATACGAAAGCATTTAGGAAGAGAATTGCTTCGTCAAGTTCGCCATTTCAATCGCGGTTACAGCAGCTTCCCAGCCTTTGTTGCCAGCCTTCGTCCCCGCACGCTCCACAGCTTGTTCAATCGAATCCGTCGTCAATACGCCGAAAATCGTTGGCACGCCGGTTTTCAGGTTGATCGCCGAAACGCCTTTGGCAACTTCGCTGCATACATAATCAAAATGAGGCGTTGAACCGCGAATGACGGCGCCAAGCGTAATCACTGCATCGTATTTCCCGCTCTCCGCCATCTTCTGTGCAATAAGCGGAAGCTCGAATGCGCCGGGTACCCAAGCGATGTCCACTTCGTTATCCTCTACACCGTGGCGTTTCAAAGCGTCTTGTGCGCCGCCGAGCAGCTTGGAAGTAATAAATTCATTGAAACGTCCAACAACAATGCCGTACTTCAAATTCTGCGATACTAAATGTCCTTCGTAAATCGTAGCCATGGTTATATTCTCCCTTTCTCTATGAAAACCGGTTTATTGGTAAAATGATCGTGCCTTAAATGCCGCTGCCGGAATCGTGGAAACTCAGCATATGGCCAAGCTTCTGCTTCTTGGTCCGCAAATAATTCACATTGTCCTCCTTAGAGGCCATCTGGATCGGCACGCGCTCAACGACCTCCAGGCCATAGCCTTCGAGACCTTTGATTTTGCGCGGATTATTCGTTAGCAGGCGGAGCTGGCTGATGCCGAGATCCTTCAATATCTGAGCGCCGATTCCGTAATCGCGAAGATCCGGAGCGAAGCCAAGCTTAATATTCGCCTCAACCGTGTCCAATCCCTGCTCCTGCAAAGCGTAAGCTTTCAATTTATTGATTAAACCGATGCCGCGGCCTTCCTGTCGCATATATAATAATACACCATTGCCCTCTTCATCAATCTGTTTTAGTGCGCTATCCAGCTGTGGCCCGCAATCGCAGCGGTGCGAATGAAACACATCGCCCGTCAGGCACTCGGAATGCACACGCACCAGCGTAGGCTTCGCAGGGTCGATGACCCCTTTGACCAGAGCGACATGCTCCTTATTATCGAGCTGGTTCGTATAGGCGATCGCCTTAAACGTACCGAAATCGGTCGGCAGATTGATTTCCACTTCACGCTGGACGAGCTTCTCCTGCCTGTTGCGGTATTGAATCAAATCCTGAATCGTAATCAAGCACAAATTGTGTTTCTCCGCAATCTCCATCAGATCCGGAACACGGGCCATCGTGCCGTCTTCCTTAATGACTTCACAGATCACGGCCGCCGGGTAGGATCCGCATAGAATAGCCAGATCCACAGCCGCTTCGGTGTGACCCGCTCTGCGCAGCACGCCGCCTTTCTTGGCGATCAGCGGGAAAATATGGCCGGGCCTGCGGAAATCCTGCGGCTTCGTTGCCGGATGAATCAAGCCCATCACCGTTCTTGAACGTTCGTGCGCCGATATCCCTGTACTTGTCTCGATATGGTCGACCGATACCGTAAAGGCGGTTCCGTGGTAATCCGTATTCCTCGCGACCATCGGCGGCAGATCGAGCTCTTGCGCACGCTCCTCCGTGATCGGCGCGCAGACGAGACCACGGCCTTCCTTGATCATGAAATTGATCACTTCCGGCGTCGTTTTGTCAGCCAGGGCAATAAAATCCCCTTCGTTCTCGCGGTCTTCGTCGTCAACGGCAATAATAACTTTGCCTAAGCTGAGGTCTCTCAGCGCTTCCTCTATCGTACTGAAACGTATTTGTGTCATGGTTGAATCACCTCTTCTTCGAGCTTAATTTCCGTCTTACATAAAGCCATGGTCTGCTAGAAAGCCGGCCGTTAACGTACTTTGCTTCTTCCCGCTGCCTTGCACGTTATCGGCAGGTCCGAATTTCAGCAGTCGCTCCATATATTTGCCTAGAACGTCGCATTCCATGTTAATGGTGTCGCCGGCTTTTTTATCCTGCAGCACCGTTTGAGCGAGCGTATGCGGAATGATGGAGACGGCCACATCGCGTTCCGTCACATCGACGACGGTCAGTGAGATGCCGTCAATCGTAATAGATCCGCCGGGAATGATATATCTGAAAATATGCGGATTGTCCGGTTCGAACCGGTAAACGACCGCGTTTTCTTCCGGAACGCGTGACAGAATCGTCGCCGTTGCGTCCACATGTCCTTGCACGATATGTCCGCCGAACCGGCCGTTCGCCGCCATCGCCCGTTCCAGATTCACGCGGGCGCCTGTCTGCAGGTTGCGCAAATTCGTCTTGCGGTACGTTTCCGGCATCACATCCACCGAGAACGATTCGCTGTCGAACGAGATGACTGTCAAGCAGACACCGTTCACGGAGATGCTATCGCCCAAGTGTACGTCCTCGAGCACTTTATGTGCGGCAATCGTCAATACCATCGCTTGACCCACGCTATGAATGCGGCGCATGCGGCCGATTTCTTCAATTATGCCGGTAAACATGGCAGCCCTCCATTCGTCAGTCTTGATACGCCGGATAGCCCGTTATGCAAATATCCGGTCCGAGCTGCTCGACCTTCAACCGGTCGAGCGTCAATGCGTCATCCATCTTCGCGAAGCCTTCGAAGTTGATGTTCACCGGTGCTGCATGTCCCCCGCCGATCAGTTTCGGCGCAAACATCAGCACCAGCTTGTCCAGCAGGCGCCGCTCCAGCATGGCGCCGTTAAGCCGTCCTCCACCCTCGAGGAGGATGGAGCCGATCTCGCGCTCGCCGAGCTGGCGCATCGCGAGCGTCAGATCCACCTGCGGGCCGTCCCCGCAGGTGAGCACCGTGATGCCGCGCGCTTCCAGCGCGGCACGCCGCTCTGCGGGCGCCTGTGCGGTCGCGAGCAGGATCGTCGGCTGACGATCCTGCTCCGTGAGCACCCGGGCGCCCGGCGGGATCCGCAAGCGCGAGTCCGCGATAATCCGTACCGGCTGCAGGGCCGGTACGTCGCCGCGCGCGCTGAGGAGCGGATCGTCGGCGATGATCGTCTCGACGCCGACCATGATGCCCTGATGCCGGTGGCGCAGGGTATGCACATAAGCGCGCGACGCCGGCGATGTGATCCACCGGCTGTCGCCGGTCTTGGAGGCGATGCGGCCGTCCAGCGTGCTGGCGGTCTTCAGCGTCACGAATGGCATGCGCGTGACGATATATTTGTTGAAAGCCTCGTTCATCGCCGCGGCTTCCTCCCCCAGCAGCCCGACGGAGACGTCGATGCCGTGGGCTCGCAGCTTGGCGATACCGGTGCCGGCCACCTGGGGATTCGGGTCCGTGCCGGCAACCACGACGCGCGTCACTCCCGCGGCGATCAAGCGATCGCTGCAGGGCGGCGTCTTGCCGTAGTGGCTGCACGGCTCCAAGGTGACATAGGCGGTGCTGCCGCTTGCCTCCTCGCCGGCCATAGCCAGAGCGAGAACCTCGGCATGGCCATGTCCTCTTTTCAAATGAGCCCCCATGCCAACGATGCGCCCCTCCTTGACCAGCACGCAGCCGACAACCGGGTTGATCCCTGTTTGGCCAAGCGCGCTTTCGGCCATTTGCAGCGCTAGCCTCATATATGCTTCATCATTCAAGACATGCATGCCTGTTCACCGCCAATAGGTAGAATTTGAACGAACGCCAAAAGACCCCTCCGCATATCGGATAGGGGCCAGAGATTTGTAGGTAACACGAAAAAGCCTCGGCTGTACGCGCCTGCTCCATTTTTGATCAAATCAAACAAGACCGGCGTAGTTGTCGAAAGGACAGACCTGCCGAATTTTTGTTCTCGTGAAAAAATGTACAAGCATGCACAGCGAATCTTGGATTCGCATTCTCCTTCTCCCATCCAGACTATACTGTCGGTCCCGGATTCTCACCGGGTCAGCCGTAGCGAAGCTGTATGTCAGGTACCGCTAGCTTCAAAACGGGTCACGGACTGATCGACGCTCCAGCCTAATGGCCAGCCGTCGAATCACCGCCGGTGTGGAATTTCACCACGCCCCGAAGGTTGCACACATATGAAAAGTAACTTATGAAAAATTTATCACTCACACTTCGAAAAAGCAAGGTCTTTTTTAACACATCAGGGAACCGAGCGTACTTCAAGCCGATTCAACCCGGTTGCGGCCGCCGCTTTTGGCGCGGTACAGCGCTTTGTCCGCCTGTTCGAACAGCTTGTCCGGCTCGCTCGTGGTCAGCGGGTAGGCGGCTACGCCGATCGACAGCGTCACTTTTCGACCATTGTATCCCCGGTTCGTCTCCATCGACTGGCGAATACGCTCAGCCTCCTCGAGCGCCGCTTCCAGACTCTGATCCGGCAGCAGGATGACGAACTCCTCTCCGCCAAACCGAAAACAGTAGCCCCGCCCGTCCACACATGATTGCAAAATGGATGCAACCAATTGCAGCACTTTATCCCCAGTCTCATGCCCCTCCTGATCATTCACGAGCTTAAAGCGGTCGATGTCGATAAGCAAAAAAGCGAAAGCCTTGTTCTGACCTACAAGGTTATGCAAGTATGCCTCCATCGTACGGCGGTTGTACAGCCCCGTCAACGAATCCGTTTGCGCGACCACCGATAGATGGTCGAACTCGGAGCGCAAATGCTTTACGGCCACGCCGAGAGCTTGGTGCAGCTTATTCGCTTCGTACAGCCAGGAATGGATGCGGGGAGGTTCCTCGCGAATCAGATTGTCGGCTGACAGCTTTTGCGCGTATTGGGCTAGCCTTACGAGCGGCTGTGACATTTTGCCGATTGCCACATAGATCCCGATCAGGAATGCGAGCAGAATGGGAACCACATACGCCAGCATTTGTAAAACAAGATGACGCGCCTCGTTCAGCACGACTTCCGTAGGGGTCTGCGCGATAATGCCCCAGCCGGTCTCGTTCATATACGTATAGCTGGCTAGCATGTCGACCCCCTTGCTATTCTTGATTCTCCTAACGCCGCTCTCTCCATGAAGAATATCTTGTACCGCCGGATTGCTGCTGACATCCTCGCCGATGCGCGTCGGGTCCGGATGATAGATCAGCTCGCCTCTGGACCCGACAACATATACGTAAGTGCCTTCGGTGTCCTTCATCGAATCGCTTAATACCGTATTAAAGAGATTCGACTCATGCAGCGAGATCGTCCCGCTCAGCGCCCCCAGAAACTCGCCCCTTTCGTCAAATAAAGGCTGCACAAGCGCTACGGATAACACTCCTGCTTCCGTTGCATAAGCTTCTGAAATGCCATACTTTCGCTCTGCGAACAACCGTGCAACGACACCGGACACATGCTGCCCCTGCAGCCCGACCTGTACGGGAGATGCGTCGGTGATAACTCCCGTGCGGTCGATAAGCGTAACCGAACTCAAGCTGGAGTGATTATGCCTCAGCAATTGCAGTATATCGTAACGGTCTGACAGGTCCGCATTTTGAGCGACATAAACGCCTGTTCCTCCCATGACTTGTTTCAAATTGATCACGAGCCCGTTGACGGTATCCGCGAGCTTATCGGCGTATATTTTATTTAATTGAAAGGTTGTTTGGATGAGCGATTTCTTCTCATGTTCATATCCGACGATGACGCTTACAGTAAGCGTTGTCAAAACAGACATAAGAACGAGCATGTCGACCAGAGTTCGCAGTTTAAAGTCTCTTCGATTCATCTAAAATTTTCACTCCGTCTTCATGAAATGGATGGATATCCTTATTCTCTTAAAAAAGTGTTAGGAAAATTACGTTAATCCGGTGTGAGAGTATTAGTTTTCACAACACTTATGTTAGTATTTGTAAGAACTCCTCTTCGGGCCCGCTGTAATTATCCTAAAATAGTGCTCGGGCGGGAGGTGATCCGGCTCTGAAGTGAAGCTCCTGCAATTTCGACCTACGGCAAAGGGCGTAGCTGCCCCCGGAGATGGCGTAACTGGAATATCTCCCGTTATTCCAGCCAAAAGATGCCCATGCGAGTGTGATAACGGGAAAATCTCCCGTTATTTTCATGGTAAATGCCGGATATCAGGGATTTGGTGCAATTTTAACAGGACAGATTCCCGTTATTTCTCCTACAAGCCAATTGAAGGTTGAAATAACATGATTTTTTCCAGTTATTGCTCACCATCCATCCCTGACACCTCCTGTTCCACCATTATCTACTCTGCCTAACCTGCTACCTCCCATCCTGCCATCAACTACCTGCCTAACCTGCCACGTCCGTCCTTTCACCTCCAGTCCCGCCATCATCTATACGGCTATTGTGAGAAGAACGTTCATTACCTTCCATAAAAGATTTAATTTCAGCCTTCATAATGGACTCGAGGTTATCCTTAACGAATCGAGTAACAAGATTTTCAAATAGATCTGATAGTGAATTTTCGTGTATAGTAGTCATTGAGTAGGGTTCCTTTCTTGGTGACTTCAGCAATCCCAAAAATACCCTACTTTTTTGTTACCCGGATAGGTCACAAATATTGGTACACAAACAATTTTACACCGTCCCTACAAGCCAATTGAAGGTTGAAATAACATGATTTTTTCCAGTTATTGCCCACCATCCGTCCTGACACCTCCTGTTCCACCATTATCTAATCTCCCTAACCTGCCACGTCCGTCCCTCCTGCCACATCCCTCATTCACGTCCTGCCGCGCCATCACCTACCTGCCATCCTGCCACCGCCGCCCGTCCTCCACCTCCTGCGCAGCCAATCGGGTAGGAGGCTACCCATTAGTTGAGTAGCCGACCTCCCACACCACCGTACGTACCGTTCGGTATACGGCGGTTCCTTAGTTCACGCAGT